>CAZQFZ010000119.1:0-6165 GCA_964592635.1 uncultured Rhizobium sp. | reverse complement strand
CGAAAGAAATTCACGGGGTAATTACGTTGATTCGCTGATGGAGTTGTGGGGATTTCGAGAGCCAAGAAATGAAACGTATTTTAAAAACACGAAAATGCAAATATTACGCTCGCTAATTTTGGTTCTTTTAGTACTTAAATGTGTCTCTATAAGTGCTCAATCGAAGGTGAATTATTCTGATAAATTAGTCTTATTGAATTCTAAATTGAGTAAAAGAGTGCAGAAATGCATAGTCAGAAACAACGATACCAATAATATTTATGTGGGAGATGATGATCGTCGAGATTTGTACTATCAAATCATCATGCCTAAACATTCTGTGCGAGGCACAGTAGTTTTACTTCCTGGTACTTGGGAAACTACAGAGCATGTTTGGAACAGTACGTCAGAATTGGTAAAACAGTCGGTTAACCAAAATTTAGCTGTTATAGTTTTATCCATAAATCAGCGATTGACCATGACGGATGAAATAGTTGAATTGATAAATATTATGTGTGAAGATGCGATATTGAAATTTCAACTTTCTAAATCGAATTTTATTTTTGGGGGTTTTTCTATGGGAGGGATATTTTGCCTGCGATACACAGAGATGTCAAAAGCTGAACCGATAAAAGCGCGAATTTATCCAAAGGCAGTATTTAGTTGCGATGGACCCTGCGATTTAAAACATATTTACGCTAATTTTCAACGTAAAAAAGATAAAAACCCCGGACTTAATGAACCGAAGTACGGAATTGCAGAGTTGGAATATTATTGCGAAGGAAATCCTTCAAGCAATCCCTCAAAATACGAGTATTATTCACCATTTACTTTTGATTCAATTGATGGAGGAAATGCAAAATATTTGTTAAACATACCTGTTCGAATTTACGCAGATGTGGACCCTGTTTGGTGGATGCAAAATCGACATGTTGATATGTATGATTTAAATGCCTTAGACCAAACTGCAATGATTCAATTATTGAATGACAACGGAAATCAAAAGGCGGAGTTTATAAACGCCTATCAACGTGGTGTTAGAATAGAAGGAAATCGACACCCACATTCCTGGAGTATTGTGGATCCCCGATCTACTGTAGTTTGGATTTTAAGTAATTTGAATTGATGATTCCTCACCAGAAATCAGACAATCGGAATTAGCGTTTCAGGGGTATTGTCAACAAAAAACATTCTATTTTGATTGTTCATTTGAGCTAATTCGTAGATTTATATGCATGGTTTTCTTTTTTAATAATTTCTTCCTTTTTCCTGCAACAGTTCGAAGGCTTCAGTCCATGTTGGAATTGATTCGGATTCGAATCCAAATGTTCTTCCTGTTGCAATACGATGAAAAGATTTCATAGCCTTGAGGTGAACGCCTGAACGCATGAATTCAAGCATAACATCACGACTTTCCCAGACGGTGAGGGTGCATTGGTAGCCTTGAATTCTTTTCACTTCACAAAAATGTATGCCTTTTGCTGTTTTTGCTTGTTGAAACGATGGTATTGCTAATTGCCAAAATCGAATAACACTGAAGATGCCTTTAGGTTTGAGACCTGTTATGGATATGTAGTACATAGTTAATATTTGAGTCGGTCGTTTTATTTTGAGCCCTACAAGTTATTTTTTAGTTGTTGAGCTAATTTGATATTTGCCTTAATTAAATGGTCTGATTTTGTGATTTGAGTTACTTTTCCGACTTTGAAAATGCTTTCCATAGGACTATAAAACGCCAAAGCAATTGAAAGTCCAGAATTTCTAATGAATTAAGAGACCGTAATTTTCGTATTAAGAATCCAAGGATTTCCTGAAGCCAAGCAGTGATGCGAGGTTGAAATGAATTTCGTGTTTAGAAAGAAAACGTATATCCTATAAAAACATTGTTCACTTTCATTTTGATTCCTTGAGTGGAGTATTCTTGGTTGTTGAACTGAACATTTTTCACAGGACTGGTTAGCGACATTTGTCCATTAGTGCCAATTTCAAATCCGCCTAGTTTAATGCTCAAAGAACCTGTGGCAATGGGTAGGAATGTTTTCATGGCTTGATTTGTGGTTTGAGCTCCAAATTGATAGTAACCTTCAGTGGCTAGTTTGTGCACATCCCAATCGCGAAATAGGGAAGGGTCTGCCGTTGTTTGAGCTTGGAAAAATCCTCCAATTCCAGCATTGGCTGCAATTTTAAAGAATTTTACATCTACGATTCCGGTGTAATTAAAAGCAAATCCATTCATCGAATTAGTGGTAAGAGGCGCAATGCCCGAATAGGTCCATCCGAAATTGTATTCAGCTCGAACCATCACTGGATTTACTGAATTGATAAAATCTACCCCCACTCGATGCGACTTGTTCAGGGCATATTGATATCTAACAGTTATAGGCGTGCACTCGGTTTCTGAATTATGATAGTATATTCGATATTCGGGAGATATATCCAGATATTTTTCATTAATGCTATTTTCTCCAAAACCTATTAATGTTGAGATGTGATGTCGTTTAATTTTGGTTGTCTTATTGTTGTTTTCAGATAAACTGTTTGCATTTTGCGATTTTGAAATGGAAATTATCGAAATGCAAAACAAGAACGCCCAAATTGATTTTTGTTTACTTGAAGGGTAAAGAGGGAAATTCAACATAAATCAAATATATGAAATATTATGGTAAAAAATGTATCTTGAAACTATAAAAACGATAACAGCAAAGAATTTCTGGAGTTCATGTGAAATTTTACTTAAATCCAATTTGTTAGATTCGGTATCGATGTTTTGATTAGTTTGAAACGTAATTTTCTTTTTGTTTTGAGCGTAGATGTTTTATAATAACAATTACATTTAGTAAGACTAATACAGCCCAAAGTATTATTCCTACTAATGGGTAAACGATAGCAAGGTCTGCAGCATCACTATTGTTTTTTACTCCTGAGCAATAAAGTTCCAACCAAAAAGGGAAGCACGTTAACAAGAATAAGTTTGAAATTAGAAAAGATGTTTTTCTGAATTTTTCAAACATGTAAGTTGTTGAAATAAATAGAAGGATGCAAAAGAGTTGAAATTTGTAGGCAAAATTAATTCCCCAAAATGATGTGTCCTTCCCAAGTATATATCCACCCAAGATATAAATATCCGGCACGTTTTCTCCGTAATATGCAATTCCTTTGGGCCCAATTTTCATGTAAACAAATGGCGTGAAGAGTGATATTATTGCGAGTGTAATTATCCATGTAGATACTTTTGAAAATGGGGAGCTTTGAAATTTGGAATTATTCATGGATTTGATCATGTAAAAACGTGTAATCTAAGTTTTTATTTTGCCGATGAAATAGGAACGAATTAAGTTCAATGATGTTGAAGGCTCTCATGGGGTCTGGTGAAAATTATGTTGATGTTAGAACCTTGAAGAAAAAGAAAGTTATGGATGTATGATAATTATGTTGACGGACAATTTATACAGCCTCTATTCAACAAGATACCAAAACAAGGAAAAATATTTTTGTTACGCTAATTACAACTTATAGGATTAAGGAAAATGAATATAGCAAAGAATTAGTTCATAGTCATTTGGATATGGATATCTTGTTTGGTAATTGATGCTTATAACTCGCCAAAATCCATCAATTTGATTTGTTTTGGCGAAAAATAAAATTGCCAAAGGCAGGTGAAAACAAAAAAGCCATCATTTCTGATGGCTTTTTCTTGGCTCCCCTAATTGACGAAAGATGCAGCTATTCATCCATGTTGGATTTTATAATTCTTTTGAAATTAGCCCACTATGATTTTCCAAAATTGGAGAAAGACAGTAATATAGCAGATACAACTGCGGAAAAGACATATTTAGATGTGAGTTTTGTTATTCACTATTCCTCAATTCTTAATAATACTCTTTTGACAAATTCTGTCACCCCATTGGGGTTTTCAATTGGACTAACATGCCCTCCCTTTACAACAATTGTCTCCAAATAGGGTGGTGCGGGTACATAATCATCTTCTCCTTTAAGGGCCAGTGCTTTTACGTTCAAAGTTTTAATTAACGCTGAGGTGTCCTCCGCATTTGCGATTACTGCCCTGTCCGTGTGTTTTATTTCCGGGATATTCAATAAGTCCATTGTTCGCTTGAGTTCATCTGTCAGAGATGGGTTTGCATTTAACGATGACTTCCCAAATAATGCTTTGGCGGCTTGTTGTGTATAGAAATTCCTGAAGGGAAGCATCGCATGCTGCATGCTTAGGGTTAACTTCTTTCCTTTTGATGCGGCTATAAAAGGCATGTTGCATAAACCGATGGACGAAAACAGTTCAGGGTTTTTATGAGCAGCCCTGAGTATAGTCATACTTCCCCAAGAGTGCCCAATGGCAATGACTTTGGGTAGTTGAAAGCCATAAAGAACTTCAATTAACATGTCGGCACAATCAGCGAGTGTCCAGTCGTTTTTTGTTATATCCTTGCTCAAACCATGCATCGGCATATCCAGTGTGATGATGATTCGGTCTTTTATAGATTCAATTACTGCATCCCATAGATGGTGGTCGAAGTAAACACCGTGTAAGAAAATGATTGGCGTTTTGTCTGAATCACCAAACTGCTGATAGACGGCTATCTTTCCAAGTTTGGTAGGAATGAATGTTGTTGGTTGTTGGCTTTCCATATCAATTACTAACACAGGGCGCCTGTTTATTGAAATTCTTTTCTGTTATCTGGTCGACCATGAATTTTGATAAATCAGGAAGCGTAATGGACAGTTTGAGGCCTTTGCCATCGAGTGTAGCATTGCAACTCCCTTTTGCTGGTTTATCTATGATATTGGGACAGCGAACAATCGTCCAATCGAGGTTGCTGTTCATAATGATGGGTTCCATACGGTTTTTATCTTCGATGATGACTTTCAGCCATTTCATGAAATAAGGAAGAATGATTTTGGTAAAAAACCAGGGTTGAAAAGCAATGCTGTTTCCTGCTCCCACATTACTCATGGCAATGAGGCGTTTGATGTTCTGCTTTTGCATTTCATCAACAATAACTTTCGTTGCATCGGAAATAAAGGTCGTTGGTTTGCCGTCACCCTTACCGCCAACACCCAAACACTGAATCACTGCATCTTGATGGTGCAAAGCGGAAGCAACTGTTTGTGGATCTAACACATTGCCTTCCACAACCGTCAGGTTATTGTGCTTGATTTGAACTTTGGATGTATCACGCACTAGAATGGTTACTTTGTGACCTTGTTTGAGGGCTTCTGCTAATATGGCTTGTCCTGAAAAACCGGTAGCGCCAAAGATGCTAATTTTCATATGTTCTTATCTAATTTAAACTTTCATTATTTCTCTGCCATTATTTTGGCGGCAACAATTAATCTCAACTTCCCCGGTGGCATAATTCCGGAGAAAAATCCCAGTATTTTATTTTTGAAACCAGGAATGACATGGAGTTTTCCTTTCATCATGCCGTTGTAACCTTCTCGTGCTACTTCTAATGAAGTCATTACACCACTAGCATATAGTTTGGCATTATTCATATCCGCACGATCCATAAAATTCGATGCGGTTGCTCCGGGGGATAATACGGTTACCGAAACTCCCGTGTTTTCAAATTCTTTATGAATGGCCTCTGATACACTGATAACATACGCTTTGGTTGCGCCATAAACCGCAAAGTTTGGATCCGGTTGAAGGCCAGCCATGGAAGCAACATTTAAAATTCTGCCTTTTCCACGCTTTACCATTTCTTTTCCGAAGTGATAGCTCAATTCTGTCAGACTTACAATATTCAATTGGATCATTTCTTTGTATTTCTCCATACGTCTGTCGATGAAGGCGCCATAATCTCCGAAACCGGCATTGTTCACTACATAATTTACGATTAAGTTGTTTGAATAAACCACTTCATAAACAGACTGTATCCCTTCGCTGGAGGATAAATCAGCCGCAACAGTAAATACATTCACCCTAAATTGCGCCTCGAATTCTTTTTTAATTTCCAGAAGTTTATTTTCGCTTCTTGCCACGATGAGCAAATCTGTTTTGTCCGCTGCAAAAAGTTTGGCTATTTCGTATCCTATTCCGGATGAAGCTCCTGTTATTAAAGCGATTTCTTTCATGTCTTTCAATTAATTGTTGATGTTCAATTTGATAACCACACAAAATTATCGAGGTTGAAAGAGTTCTACCTGACACAAATGTGTCAAAAAGGT
>CAZQFZ010000118.1:0-6304 GCA_964592635.1 uncultured Rhizobium sp. | reverse complement strand
TAACCGACAGTAAACCTTGGAATACACATGGAATTGAGGGAGTATCTCGATTTATTGGGAAATTATGGAGATTGTATTTTGAGGGAGAAAACTGGGCCGTTAATCAAGAAAAAGCATCTCCAGAAGAGTTGAAAACACTGCATAAAACCATCAAGAAAGTGACTCAAGATATTGAGAACTTATCTTTCAATACTTCGGTATCTGCGTTCATGGTTTGTGTAAATGAGTTGACAACACTGAAATGCCGCAAGAAGGAAATTTTAGAACCTTTATTGGTAATATTGGCACCTTTCGCACCTCACGTGACTGAAGAATTATGGAGTCGCTTAGGAAATGAAAATACCATTCACACTCAAATTTGGCCAGTTTTTGATGAAACGCTATTAACCGAATCTACATTCAGTTACCCAATTAGTATCAATGGTAAAACTCGAACTCAAATTGAATTCTCTATCGACGCAGAAATACAGTCTATTGAAAAAGCTGTTTTGGAAAATGAAATTGTTCAAAAATGGCTAGAAGGCAAGTCCCCCAAAAAAATAATTGTAGTAAAAAATCGAATTGTGAATGTGGTGATGTGATCAATTTTCATACACAATGCCATTTTGCGAATTAAAATTTTACTTTTTCAACGTTTTACAAAACTAGAAGAGGGGCTGATGCCCCTCTTCTAGTTTCCTTACTTTATAAAAATTAAACGAATCGCTTAGGTTTCAAAAAGCAATTAATTTCTTAGAAAGTTTTACTTAAAAAAGTCATGTAATCTCTCTTAAGCTCATTATATAGCTTTTGAAATGTTTCCATTTTATCTCTTAATTCAACATGATCATCTGCTTTTCTGTGATCAGTAGCCACATTATTTTCCTCTGCAAGTTGCGCTATATGACGTTCGCATTCTCCTATTTCATGCATCAATTCATCAATCACTTCGCTTTGACGAATAAAATGATTTTGAAATTTCTCAACTTGCATTAACACATCTTGTATGGTGTTCGCTTTCGCAATTTCTTCCAAACGATGATTAAAAGTCATCAATTCATCCTTTGAAAAATTCAAAATAGAACGAAATTCATTATGCTCTTGGTGCAATTCAGATAAATATTTTTGTGGGCTTTGTGATGTTTTCATAATTCAAAATTCGAATTATTGATTACATCAAACAATGATGGTTGTCAGAGGCAATTATGATTAATATCAGCCTGCGGTTACTTCTATTTCTTGGCCATCCAATTCTACCTTGGATCCTGGGTAAATTTTATTTCTACGGCGGAATTCTTGTACACCATTTACCTTCACTAAACCACCGTCAATAAAATCATTGGCCTCACTCCCTGTTTCAGCCCAACCTAGTAATTTTAATAATTGATTCAATTGGATGAACTCGGAATGAATTTGTATGGACTCCATAAATTTATATAGCAAAACTCTCGCCACATCCACAGGTTCTGGCAGCATTTGGATTGATAAAATTGAATCCTTTTCCATTCAAACCGTCGGAAAAATCCAACTCGGTGCCACATAAATAAAGAAAGCTCTTCATGTCACAAACAATCTTCAACTGATCGTTACCAAATTCCATATCACCTGGTTTGGATTCATTATCAAAATCCAATTCATACGACAATCCAGAACAACCGCCTCCTTTTACACCTACTCGTAAAAAATAGTCTGGAGCAGAAATATTGGCTTCATTCATTAAATTATACACTTTCTCTAGTGCCTTATCAGTGATGGTTATTGCTCCTGCATCTGCTAACATATTGCTGCTCCTTTCTATATAATTCTAATTTTATTCAATCGTTTTCAACTTGTTCTTGTAAATTAAATCCATAGAACCACAATCGAAAATCGAACTTTTAAATAATTAATGGTGTGGTTTTTCTGAAACTAAAGGTTCTAATCCTTTCTTCGCGCGATAATCATTAATCGCAGCGCGAATTGCATCCTCAGCTAATACCGAACAGTGGATTTTAACTGGGGGCAATGCCAATTCTTCAACTATATCCATGTTGTCTATAGATAACGCCTGATCAATGGTTTTGCCTTTAATCCATTCCGTTGCTAATGATGATGAAGCAATGGCTGATCCACATCCAAATGTTTTGAATTTTGCGTCTTCGATTACACCCGTTTCATCATTTACTTGAATTTGTAGGCGCATTACGTCGCCACATTCAGGTGCACCAACTAAACCCGTACCAACATTGGTGTTTGCCTTGTCTAGGGTACCAATATTTCTGGGATTGGTGTAATGATCTACTACTTTTTCTGAATATGCCATGGGTTTATGTATTTAATGGGTTTATGTTTACAAATTTATTTATATTCTTTCTAAACTACAACGAAAAATGTTTAATGTTGAGGTATTTATCGATTAATGTTCTGTCCATTCAATACTTTTCAAATCGATTCCTTCTTTGAACATTTCCCACAAAGGACTCATATCACGAAGTTTATTAACTGCGGTGGTTACACAATTAATAGCAAAATCGATTTCTTCATCAGTTGTGAATCTTCCCAAACCAAAACGAATACTGCTATGTGCCAATTCGTCGTCGAGTCCCAAGTTTTTCAAAACATAACTTGGTTCCAAAGAAGCAGAGGTGCAAGCAGAGCCACTAGATACAGCGATATCCTTAATACCCATCATTAAACCTTCACCCTCTACATACTTAAACGAAATATTAGCGGTATGAGGCAAACGATGTTCTTTATTCCCATTTACATAAGTTTCTTCCAATTGCAATAAAGCATTCTCCAAACGATCACGTAGTGCACCCAATCGCTTGGCATCGTGCTCCATATCAGTTATAGCAATTTCACACGCTTTACCAAAACCAACGATTCCAGGCACATTTAATGTACCACTTCTCATTCCGCGCTCGTGCCCACCACCATCCATTTGAGCAGTTACTTTAACACGTGGGTTTTTACGACGAACATACAAAGCACCAACTCCTTTTGGACCATACATTTTATGACCAGTAAAACTCAAAAGGTCAATGAAATCAGCATTCACATCCACCGGAATTTTACCAACCGCTTGCGTAGCATCGGTGTGAAACAATACTCCGTTTTTGCGGCAAAGCTCACCAATCTCGCGAATTGGCTGAATAACTCCCAATTCGTTGTTTGCATACATTACAGAAACCAAAACCGTTGTTGGTTTTAATGCAGCTTCAATTTGAGAAACTTGAATCAAACCATCCGTACCAACAGGTAGGTAAGTAACTTCTGCTCCTAATTTTTCCAAATGTTTGCAAGCATCAAGTACGGCTTTGTGTTCAGTTGAAACCGTAATAAAGTGATTGCCCTTAGCCGCGTACATTTCGTACACTCCTTTAATAGCCAAATTATTACTTTCAGTAGCACCGCTTGTAAAGATGATTTCTTTGGAACTTGCGCCAATGATTTTTGCAACTTGTTCACGTGCATAATCAACGGCTTCTTCTGCTTGCCAACCAAAAGAGTGACTTTTGCTAGCAGCGTTTCCGTATACCTCCAAAAAGTAAGGTTTCATCGTTTCGAAAACACGAGGATCCATCTGTGTTGTCGAATTGTTATCTAAATATATTGGCAATTTCATGGGTATATGCGTTTTGGGTTTATTTTTTTGTTAATCACGGAAATAGCACATGTGCAATTTCCAAAAGACCAAGCGAAGGCTTTAGTCTAAATCTTCTGAATTTGCATGATTCAGCGAGAAATTATTTAGACCCCTTCTAAACTGCAAAATTAACAATCCTATTCCAAAAACGTTTAGTTATTACGTTAATTTGTACCATATTTCCGATTAATATTAAAATTATGCCTAAAAAACTTGAACATATTGGAATTGCCGTAAAAAACCTTGACCAATCCGAAAAGCTATTTACTAAACTTCTCGGCATTGAACCCTACAAAAGAGAAACAGTAGAAAGTGAAGGCGTTATCACTTCTTTCTTCCTTTTGGGGGAAGTTAAATTCGAATTATTAGCAGCCACCCATTCAGAAAGCCCCATTGCCAAGTTCATTGAAAAAAGAGGTGAAGGTATTCACCATTTGGCTTTTGAAAGCTCAGATATTCGAAAAGAACTTTTAGAAAAAGCAGATTCAGGATTCGACTTAATACATCAACAACCCAAAGAAGGTGCCGATAACAAAGAAATTGCATTTCTACATCCCAAATCTACAAATGGGGTACTAACAGAGCTTTGCCAGGAAAAAATCAAGTAGCCACAAACCCAAATTTTACTCCGCCTCCTTATTGGGCTCAATAAACTTTGATATTAAGCTGATAATTTTCATAGACTTGGCCAGCTCCGGTGCAAAAACAAAAATACCCTTATGCTCAGATGGATCAATTTCTAATGCCTTCTCCAATACCAACATGCCCAATTCAGCGTTTCCAGAAACATAACACAAAGCACTCAACCGATAAAGCAGCTGTATGCTACCGGGATTGTTCTCTAAACCAGTTTCTGTAACATCTAAAGCTTTATCTGTATCGCCTGTTTCATGCAAAGCAACTCCCCAATCTAACCACAATTCGGGTTCAAAAGGAAATCGTTCACTTAAATCCAAATACAATTCCGACCACTTCTCTTTCTGATGATCTCCAAAATAAGCACTTGCCAACACGATCCCGTAATCCGCTTCCATCCCCTCCAATTGAAACGCTCGTTCCAAATAGGGAATTGCTAATGAATATTGTCCTTCATGGTGGTAAGTCAAGCCCAAACTGTACCAACATTCTGCATCCTCTGGAATCTTTTTAATAATCCGTTTATACACTTCTCGGGCTTTTAAAGTTTGACCTGTTTCATGTAAACTCCAAGCATAAAGCCCTTCTATCGGATCCATAGGACGTTTTGGGAATCTTTGAATCAGGTCCTCGTAAATTTCAATGACCCGATTAAACTCCTGCAACTCATATACCGACTCGGCTAAAGCATGCCATGCATCAATAAAATCTTCATTGATTGTTACTGCATAATCCAAAGCCTCTGCTGCCAAGTTGTGTTGTTGCAATGCCATGTGCGCTGTGCCTTTAACAAACCAAGCTTCAGACATATAAGGATCCTTATTTATCTGGGCCTCAATGGCAGGAATTAACATGGCAATTATATGAGGTTCCTCTGTTTTACCCATATACTTTTCTAGGATTGGTAATACCTCTGCATCCAACTCAACAGCCCTACTTGCTATAGGATCAGCCAAGTCATATTGCTCGTAGTGTAATACCATATCCAAAAAATCCTCCATCAATCCCTCATCATTTCCGATGGTATTCAAAGCATTCTTTAAAGCGTCAAATGCCAATTTTCGCGCACCTTCATGCGATAGCAAAATGGCTTTAATCATCATTAAAGAGGGCTCAAACGGCGTATAAGCGCTTGCCTGTTCCAGATATTTATGCGCTTTTTTATACTTCCCTTCGTTCATGAGCCACTCCACCATGTGAAGAGTAAATATTGGCACATATGGAAATGTATGAATCCCAAGTTCAATTACCATCCGGGCATATTTTTCCAATTGAAACGGGTTCGCTGATCCTGGCAATTGACTTGTATAATATCTGAACAACTCGATTAGTTCTCTTGCGGTAAACGATTCTCGCGATTTATTTTCGAAATCACTTACAAGACTATCGACATCCCCTTGAAAACCATCTTCATTTTCATCAAAATCTTCGTCTTCCCAATCTGAAGGAAAAAAACTCATAAATCCAAAATTATAAAACTAATAACACAATCACTCTTCATTGGATTTAAATTATCCATAAGTTAATCACAAATTCATTTGGTATCCGAATTTAAAAAGTGAAACACCTAAAACTCAAAACACCCAATTAAAATTAATAAACCACCTCAGTTAAAAAGACTTATCTAAATTGTTCAATCAACTTAATTAAATCTTCTTTGCTCCGTCCACCTACATCTCTGTGTACAACTTTGCCATTTTTAAAAAAAATCAAGGTGGGCAATGCATCAATCTGATACTTCTCTGCAATTTCAGTGAACTTATCTGTGTCAACTTGGATAACGTTAACAATATCTTTTTTCTCTTCCTTAATTTCCTTTACAAATGGATCCATCCTCATACAGGGTCCACACCAAGTAGCATAAAAATCAACCATCGTTAATTTATTATCGCCAATGGATTCCTCAAAAGAAGCCAAATCCACTAATTCTGTTTCACCTTTTTGATTGTTACAAGAACTTAATGACATCCCCAAAATCAACAATAAAGAAAAAATCCACTTTGCGTAAGTTGATGTAGGTGCATTTACAATTCGTTTCATACTGCAAATTTAAATATAATA
>CAZQFZ010000117.1:0-6349 GCA_964592635.1 uncultured Rhizobium sp. | reverse complement strand
GTAGATATTCGAGCTAAAAAGAACGACAATGTTAAAAAACTAGATATTTCCACACAAAGCATATCAGGTAAAGTCATCAAAAAAATACCTGCCTTTTTAGGAGAAGCCGATGTGATTAAAAGTATCCAACTCCTACCCGGAGTAACCACCGTGGGCGAAGGCGCCTCAGGTTTTAACGTACGTGGCGGAGGAATTGATCAAAACTTGGTTTTAATGGACGACGCACCCGTATTCAACAGTGCCCACCTTTTTGGATTTTTTAGTATTTTCAATCCCGATGCCGTTAAAGATGTACAATTAGTTAAAGGCGGTATTCCTGCAAATTACGGCGGTAGATTGAGTTCCGTTCTCGATGTCACCACCAAAGATGGAAACAATCAAAAATTTCAAGCCAATGGTGGCGTGGGAACCATCTTTAGTCGCTTAACATTGGAAGGTCCTCTTCTTAAAAACAAAGCCAGTTTCATTGTATCTGGTAGAAGGAGTTATATTGATGTTCTGGCCAAACCTTTTCTATCTAATGGTTTAGAAAATTCCAGATTTTACTTCTACGATTTAACCGCCAAAGTCAATTATGCTACCCAAAAAGATAAGTTCTTCCTATCCACTTACATCGGAGATGATCTTTTCTATGCAGCCAATGCCTTTGGCGTTAAGTGGGGAAATAGCACAGCCACTGCTCGTTGGAATCACGTTTACAACAAAAAATGGTTTTCTAATGTAACGTACTACTACAGCCGATACCGCTACAACCTGGAATTCACAAACGGTGGTGGGGATTTGTCGTTCAATTGGACCTCATACATTTACAACAACAGTCTGAAAGCAGATTTTAAATATTACCAAAATTCCAAGAATGAGTGGGGTTTCGGGGGAAGCAGCACTTATTATACGCTTCGTCCGGGGGATGCTACAGCAACCAATCCAACACAAGGTGCAGTATCTTTTTCTCTGCCAAATAAATACGGACTCGAAAATGCCATTTACATCACAGAAGATTATAACACCAATGGTAGATTTTCCGTTAGAGCCGGTTTGAGAATCAGCCAGTTCTTATATCTGGGCAAAGGAAATGTCTATCGTTACGGAGAACCATTTGCTGAAGGACAAAGAAGATTTGCCGATTCAGTTTGGCAAGCTGGAAATAACGAGGTCATTGCTTCTTACATCAATCCCGAACCCCGAATAGGTTTTAAATACCAACTCACCAAAAAAGAATCCATCAAAGGAGGTTACAACCGAATGGTCCAAAATCTTCACTTGATTTCCAATACCGCTGCCAGCGTGCCTTTTGATGTATGGACACCATCAACCAATAACATCAAACCCGAAATTGCTGATCAATACACCATTGGCTATTTCCGCAACTTCCGCATAGGAAAACAAGAATTTGAAAGTTCAATCGAAACCTATTACAAAGACATGCTCAACCAAGTGGATTACGTTGATGGTGCAAATCTCTTGCTGAATCAATTCCTTGAAGGTGAATTAATCAATGGAATTGGGAGAGCATATGGATTGGAAATGTACATCAAAAAAAGTACCGGCAAACTCACCGGTTGGATTAGCTATACCCTTGCTCGAAGCGAAAGAAAATCCCCCGGAATCAACGACAATGAATGGTACGCTAGTCGATTCGACCGTTTGCACAACTTATACGTGGTAGCTCAATATCGTTTTAGCGATAAATGGGATTTTGCCGCAAACTTTGTGCTCAGTTCCGGCACGCCAACTACATTTTACACCGGTCAGTACACCGTTCAGGGTTACACTGCGCCCGATGCCGGCACAAACGCCCGAAATAACGTAAGAAACCCCGCATACCACCGCTTGGATCTCGCTGCAACTTACACGGTTAAGAAAAAAGCCAAGTGGGAAAGTAATTGGGTTTTCTCCGTTTACAATGCATACAGTCGTCGTAACCCATTCTCTATCTATTTCGATACCGATTATCAAAATACAGGCATAAATAAGGCCATACAATTCAGTGTTATCGGTTCCATTGTTCCAGCAATTTCTTATAATTTCAAATGGAATTAATCCCAATTTATGAAACCCTCCACTATGAAACCCTCTATCAAATCCATGAACCATTTTAAAAATATCTATATTTATACCGCTTTACTTCTTTTCGGGGGATTCTTTTCCTCCTGCGAAGACGTAATCGAAGTAAACGTCGAACAGAAACAAGTAAAATTGGTCGTTGACGCATTTGTCAACAATATGGATACCGTCCAAACCATTCGCTTAACTCAAAGCATTCCCTATTTTGCCACACCTGGCACCGAACCCGCTGTAAAAGATGCTACCGTTCTCATAGCCGATACATCCAATTTTAAAATCTTTCCTTTTGTTCATACCCAAGACGGAATTTATCAATGGAAACCCAATAAAAACACCGGCGATACTTTCGTTGTAGGTCGCAATTATGCATTACTAATCATTCAAGGTGGCGATACTTTTGTGAGTGTTTCTAGATTAAATCCTACCGTTTCTAAATTCGATAGTTTGAGAACCGTTCCCCAAGAAGGCAACGGACCTCCATTTGCCGGACCAGGTAAATACTTGGAAATGTTTGCCGATGATTTGCCCGGTTATGGAAATTATTATTGGATTAAAACATTCCGTAACGACACTTTCCTCAACGAAACAGACGAATTGAATATTTCACAAGATGTTGGAAATAACGGAGGACCCGCAGCAGGCGGATTGTTCATTTACCCCATTCGTTTTGCCGGAATAAACCAATTTATCCGACCCTACCGCGACGGAGAAAAGGTGAGAATTGAAATTCATTCCATCTCCATGGAAACCTTTTTCTGGTTTCAATTGCTATTGAATGAAAGTAATAACGGTGGACTATTCTCCACACCACCCGTCAATATTCGATCGAATATTGTTTCACTCAATCGCAATAGCAAACGAGGTTTGGCCGGATTCTTTTGCATGAGCGATGTAATTCAAAAAAGCATCGTAATTAAAGAGTAATGATTTAATCTGGGTTCGGCGCACTTTCAACTGATTTAATTTCCCCCAGATAACCCAAAATAGACCTAAAAATCTATTGGATTAACTACACCTCCTGCAGTTTCTTTTTCAACACTTCTAATTCATCGCGTAATCTCGCTGCATCCATAAATTCCAAGTTTTTGGCAGCTTTTTGCATGTCTTTCTCCGTTTTCTGTATGGCTTTTTCGAGGGATGTTTTATCCATTAACTGAACCACAGGATCCGCTACCAATAAAGACTCTGATTCTTCATTAAACTGATATACCTGCCCCGGATTCTCCACATGTGCAGCATCCATAACAGATGTTTGTTGGAATATTTCTGACTTGGATTTTAATACCGTTTTGGGCGTTATTCCGTGATCCGTATTGTACAACATTTGCTTTTCCCTTCTGCGATTCGTTTCTTCAATTGTAATTTGCATACTCTTGGTCATCTTGTCGGCATACATAATCACCTTTCCACGATCATTTCGAGCCGCACGTCCTATTGTCTGAACCAAACTTGTTACCGATCGCAAAAAACCCTCTTTATCCGCATCCATAATGGCCACCAAACTCACTTCAGGTAAATCCAAACCTTCCCTCAATAAATTAACACCCACCAATACATCAATTCCCCCTAAACGCAGGTTTCGAAGTATTTCAACGCGATCCAATGTCTTCACCTCTGAATGAATATACCCTACTTTAATACCCAATTTAGCTAAGTATTTGGTTAACTCTTCGGCCATTCGTTTGGTTAAAGTGGTAACCAACACACGATCTCCCATGGCAACACGTTCATCGATTTCACCAATCAAATCATCTACCTGTGTATCTAACGGACGAACTTCAATCACAGGATCCAACAATCCAGTGGGCCGTATCAATTGTTCCACAACGATTCCCTCCGATTCTCGAATCTCAAACTCCGACGGTGTTGCACTCACATAAATCGTTTGATTTACCATATTTTGGAATTCTTCAAACTGCAACGGGCGATTGTCCAATGCCGCTGGCAATCTAAATCCATATTCTACCAAATTGATTTTACGACTCCTATCGCCCCCGTACATGGCCCTTATTTGAGGCATCGTAACATGGCTTTCATCTACCACCAGCAAATAATCTTTGGGGAAATAATCCAACAAACAGAATGGTCGTTCTCCCGGTTTTCTCCGATCAAAGTATCGTGAATAATTTTCTATGCCGTTGCAATATCCCAACTCACGAATCATTTCCAAATCAAAATTTACACGCTCTTCCAAACGCTTGGCCTCCAAATGCCTTCCCTGTTGAATAAAAAACTCCATCTGGAGAATCAAATCGTCCTGAATTTCATGAATTACTTTTTCTAACCGATCTCTAGGAGAAACATAAATTTGTGCAGGATAAATGGCACAATCCAATAAAGAATCAATCTTCCTTCCCGTTTCAGGCTCAAAACTGTAAATTTCCTCAATTTCATCCCCAAAAAAAGAAATTCGATAGGCAAAATCATTGTAAGCCAAATGCACATCTACGGTATCGCCTTTTACTCTGAAAGTTCCACGTTTGAATTCCATGGTGGTTCTGCTGTACAAGCTTTCCACCAAGCGGTAAAGCAATTGCTGTCTGGAAATTCGCATTCCTTCACTCAAACGAATAATAGTGTTCTCATAATCCGATGGATTTCCCGCACCATAAATACAACTCACACTCGCAACTACAATCACATCTCTGCGACCCGACAATAATGTGGAAACGGTTTTTAAACGCAATTTTTCAATTTCATCATTGATATTCAAATCTTTCTCAATGTATGTATTCGTGGTGGGAATGAACGCCTCGGGCTGATAATAATCATAATAACTTACAAAATACTCCACCGCATTACTAGGGAAGAATTGCTTGAACTCCCCATACAATTGAGCAACCAAGGTTTTATTATGACTCAAAACCAACACCGGACGTTGAGTTTGTTGCACCACATTGGCAATGGTAAATGTTTTTCCAGATCCAGTTACTCCCAAAAGTGTCTGTACCGGATAACCACTATTTATTCCTTCAACCAATTGACGAATCGCTTCGGGTTGGTCGCCCGTGGGTTTAAATGGAGAAACTAATTCAAAATCCGGCATATCTTTTCTGTCTTTTTTATCTGTTATATGGAAGTTTAGAATCTATAACAACAAGGAAATAAATATTTTAATTAATTGATTTACTAAACTTTACATCAATTAATACCGAATAAATAATTCCTTCATGTTCCACCCTAAACATTCTTTCAAAGTTACGTATCTTTGCAGTAATGCAAGTGGTGGCAAATAAATCAGAAGAACTAACCAAAGAAGAGTTCATTGCTCAGGTATTAAACGATTATAAAATTGCTTTCCAAAGCCGACAGGCATCATTAATTGGACGCAAAGAAGTACTAACCGGTAAAGCAAAATTTGGAATTTTCGGCGATGGAAAAGAAGTTGCACAAATCGCCATGGCCAAAGTTTTTGAACACGGTGACTGGAGAAGCGGATACTACCGCGATCAAACATTCATGTTTGCAAAAGGTCTTTCCGATGTCCAAAAGTTCTTTGCCCAACTGTATGCTCATACCAACGTCGATAAAGAACCCGCTTCTGGCGGACGTAGTATGAACGGACACTACGCTACACGTTTCTTAGACGATCAAGGAAATTGGTTGAGTCAAACCGATAAATACAATGTAAGTGCCGATATTTCCCCCACTGCCGGCCAAATGCCCCGTTTATTGGGACTTGCATTAGCATCAAAACTCTATAAAGAAAATCCCGAATTGCATGACTTAACGCAATTCTCTAACAAAGGAAATGAAATTGCTTTCGGTACCATCGGTAACGCTTCTACTTCTGAAGGAGTTTTTTGGGAAGTAATGAACGCAGCTTGTGTTATGCAAGTCCCTATGCTCATGAGTGTTTGGGACGATGGCTACGGAATTTCTGTACCCGCAAAATACCAAACTGCCAAAGAATCCATTTCCGCTATTATGTCCGGGTTTCAAACAAACGACCAAGGCCAAGGAATGGAAATCTTCACAGCAAGAGGTTGGAACTACGCAGAATTATGCAACGTCTATAAACAAGCTGCTGAAATTTGTAGAACCAAACATACACCCGTATTAGTGCATGTTGTTGAGGTTACACAGCCTCAAGGGCACTCCACCAGTGGAAGTCATGAGCGTTATAAATCCAAAGAACGTTTAACTTGGGAAACTGAATTCGACTGCATTACTCAAATGAGGAAATGGATGATCGAAAATCAAATTTCTACCGAGTCAGAATTAGACGCAATGGAGAAGGCTGCGCTCGACGAAGTTAAAACCATGCAAAAACAAGCTTGGATTG
>CAZQFZ010000116.1:1828-6396 GCA_964592635.1 uncultured Rhizobium sp. | reverse complement strand
TATTATATTTGCACCCCTAAATACGGCGGTCGTAGCTCAGTAGGTTAGAGCGCCAGTTTGTGGCACTGGAGGTCGCCGGTTCGATCCCGGTCGATCGCCCGACGTTTTAGACAACACGATTAACAAGAAAGGCATCCCTCGGGATGCCTTTCTTGTTTTAGGAGATTTTTTGGGGTGGTGATTGTTGTAAAATCACTTACTCTCGCAGTACTTTTTGAAATTATTTAGAATGGCTTGCCATCCTTGCTGTTGCATTTCGCGGGGATTTTCAGATTCTGCTTCCAGTAGTAATTCATTTATTTTTGTAATACTTTGATCAACAATTCAAGCAATTGTTGGGATTCATCTGAGTTTAGTTTATTGAAAAGTTCTGTATTTAATTCACTCATTTGAATATGTGCGGATTCTAATATTTCATTTCCTTTCTCAGTCAAATTGTATGAGTATTTTCTTCGGTCGCTTTCCATGCTGGTTTCCGTAATCCATTCCTTTTTAATACACCGCTTGATGAATTCAGAAATCGTACTTTTCTCCATACTTAGATATTCGCTTATTTCACCCAAAAATGTTTTTGGATTCAATTGAATAAAAACCAATATTGAATATTCCTCAGTTGTGGTGAGATCTATATTTTTAAATTTGGAGCGCAATAAACTACGCCTTTTTCTTTCGAATTGACTCCATCTCCAGTGCAACAATGCTTGATATACCAATTCAGGATCATTGCTGAATTCTAATATGGATTGAGTAATGCGATGTTCCGTGATATCGATCGAAATATTCAAGGATTCTACATCCCCATTTATGATATTAATTTCTGATTGGCTCATTCAAGTTATATTTTGTAGATATGGAGATTTTGGTTTTGCGGATTTAATTGATTAACAAATTTAATGCGTAATATCATTCAGAGAATGGGTCCGTTTTCTAATTAAACTCAAAAAAAATGTTCAATGTTGAACAAAAATATCGCTTTTTTGTTCAAATGATATGGAAATTAAAAAAATAGCACTTTTTGGAGCCACGGGACAATCAGGAATTGAATTCATTCAACAATGCAAGAACACTCCAAATCTATATGTAAAGGCATTTGTAAGAAATCCCGAAAAGTTAAAAAAGAAATTAGTTGAAATTCCCAACAACCTCTCCATCATCCCATTTCAATTGAGCGAAATGAGAAGCTGGGAACAGGAGTTGAAAGATTGTCAATATTGGGTGAGTCTAATAGGGATTTCTGGTATTTTTCAAGCGCGTAAACCCAATGCATTATACGAAAATACAGCCAGTATGCTCATTAAGCTACATGAACAATTTAAACCCCAAAACATACTCATTGTGACTTCAGGTGGAGTGGTGGATAGTCCATCAGAACCTTGGATTTTGAAAGGATTTCTAAAGCCCCTGTTTTTAAATCCGATGTACGACGACATGCGTGTTATGGAACGCTTGATTACCAAATCCAATATGAATTTCACCATTATTCGTCCCCCTTATTTAACCAACGGTCCGCTTAAACAAGAATACCGTACAATTCTAGACAAGTGGTTCGATGACGACAAAGTTCTATCGAGAAAAGACTTGGCGCACTTCATTAAGACAGCCATTGAGAAGCAGCCACAAGAATACCAAAAACGTATAGTTGGAGTATCGTATTGATCGAGCTCCAACTATTCAAAGGTTTATTAATTAAGTTTTAAATATATAAATCAACAAATCACTTACTCTCGCAGTATTTTTTGAAATTATTTAGAATGGCTTGCCATCCTTGCTGTTGCATTTCGCGGGGATTTTCAGATTCTGCTTCAAAATGTAGCGTAACTTCTGTACCTCCGTCAACATCGCTGAAAAGAATCTCAACTGCGCGATCATCGTACAAAGAATAACAAATTTTCTCGTGAGCAATTACTTCGGTATAAATGGCTTCTAGGTCAAAACCAAAACTACCATCTTTTGCTTGCATGCGGGTGGTGTATTTGCCACCAGGAGTTAAATTGTTGGTCGCCGAGGGACATTCCCAATCATCCGAAGCAAAATTCCAATTTACAATGTGTTGAGGTTGGGTGTAGTATTCCCAAGCAGTTTGTTTAGAGCAAGAAATTACAGCGGAAATCGTAATGGGGTTATTCATAATTCGTTATTTCAAGTGGCAATATACTAAGAATCTGTTGGAAATATGGAATTAAGATAAGGTTATTTGGGATTGAATATCCAAATGAAAGCCATGATTGTTTCTTCGAAATTTCAATTTAAGCTCCGATTCAAGTTGTGCAAATTGAGGGTGTTTTCTATTACATGCGTATGCTTTTTTTAATTTGAATTGGCTCAAATCATGATGAATAGACATCAAACGAATTGTATTTTCTAATTGTGAAATAGCATCTTTACGCCAACCACCAATACCTCTGTTTTTTAATTCAACCAAAATTAATTTATTACTTTCAACGAGCATACCATCACAAGTGCTTTCTCGATTCAGACTACCCGGTTGCAATACAACTTGGCAATTGTCAATTGCATAAAATGCTATTTTTTTCTTCAATGGATTATTGACTTGAGCAATCCATTTTTGAGAGTCTAAAGTATCGGTATATGCTGTTTGATGTGTTTCATCATCGCATAACCCAAATTGAATATCTGTTCGTAAAGATTCTAAACAATCCGAATTAAAGAAATCTACAGCACTCATAAGGAATCCTCCAATTCCAACAAATTGTCGAAAAGTGTATTCCCGTGAATTAACGATTTATTCAAATAATTCTGGTCAGATGGTATTCCCTCATAGGTTTCTAATAATTCAATAGAACCACCGTTGTCTGACAGCTGATATATTGCTAATTCGTCTGAAGCAATCAGAGATTCGTTTGGAATGATTTCATATAGTTTCTGATGCAATTCCATTTTTTGAATTTCTGAAATTTGAGAGTTCGACGATATTTTATTTTTGACCACATTTCCCTGAACAGCAATACTTAAATAATTGATGATGTATGGACTGTGGGTAGAAAGAATTAGTTGATTTCGTTCGTTTAAATTATTATTGGCTAATAATTTTTGCAACACCAACCATTGAGAATCTGGATATAGATTTTGTTCGGGCTCTTCAACAATATTAACGAAACATGCTTTATTGAATTTAGAAGATAATACCGACAGTGCAACTCGTTTCTGTTCATCCGTGAGATCTAAATTTCCCCATATTTCTTCCACTCCTTTTTGAAATCGTTGGATTTCTTCCGCGCTCATCGATTCTGGATTTTCCTGATTCCTGCTTTGAATATTCTTTGCAAGAATATGGGTTACTAAATAAAGTGGTACTAGTGATTGAAAACCACTAGAGGAGTCGGTTAACTTTAATTTGTAATTTTCTCCTCGCAGATTTACAATATCGTTTAGTTGATCGTATTCAATTCTAGTGTTATATATTGGTAAGTTTAAAGCTTCTTTTAATGCCTTTTTTGCTTGGTCGAATTCAATCACAAATTCTCTTAACGACTCTGAAGCCATTTTTAATTCTTTAGGCGTTCGAACATGTGAAATGAAATTGCGTTCAGCAGGTATATAAAGGATTTGTGGCAAAATATATTTCTTATTAACTGATTCTTTAATTTTTAAAGATCCGTTAAGAAAATGTATATGGTAGGCATCACCCAGATATTCTATCTCGGTTTTTTTATCACCTTGAAACTGAAAATAATTTTCTAATCGATGATAACTAAGCACCTTTTTTTGAAAAATGTCTTTGCGTTCAAACCATTTTTTTGAGTAATCTCCACGTACTAAAGACTTTTCAATCCAAGTGAATGTTGAAATCAATTTCGCCACAGTACTTTTTCCTGTGCCTTGATTTCCTGTTAATACAGTAACCTTTCGAATTTCCATCCAACCTCCATTGGAGCTTAGTCCTTCTTTGATAGGTCCAAAATTGCGAATTCTTAGTTTACTCATTTTAATTGGCTAATAATCAACAAAATTAAGAAGTTATATCATGTTTTTTCTATTCCTAATTTCAACTATCACCAATTCAGTGATTATTATTTTGCGTATTTCGCAAAAAATCATCATCAATATTCCTCGAAATTAGCATTTAACTTCAACCCCGATTCTAAGCGATGTACAATTTCTTGGCGGACCGACAACGGTGAAACAACCTTGAATTTGTCGATGTTCGACATCAATAAGGCATAGAATTCATAGTTGGGAATGAGTTTCAACTGATACAAAAAGTTCCCATTAGGCAATTCGTTTATCTTTTTTTGCGAGGGATGCAAGGGCTTGGATTTTATATAAGGCACATGCGATGCCGAGACCTCTAATTCGATTAATTCCAGTTTCGCATCCCTCAAAATAGTTACCCCGACAACATCATCAAAATACTCTCCAAAATTAATTTCGGTGTTTTCGCGATACGTTAAATCGGTGGTTTCTATTTCCAGAATCCGATCCAACGGCACATTCCATGTAGGTACCTGATGATCTTCATGCAACCCAAATAAATACCAACGGTTGTTGAATTGCTTTAGAAAGTAGGGATGCAGCAGGAACACTTCCACCTGTTCGTTTTTGAACGA
>CAZQFZ010000116.1:0-1728 GCA_964592635.1 uncultured Rhizobium sp. | reverse complement strand
CATTTCCTCGCACCAACCTCGACACCACAGTGCAAGCACTGTGAACGTTGAAAGAGATGTAAATGTTGAAACTCGCTTCGCGATACACAAAGAATTTCTATGCAGGCTTTCAAGTACTTTTTATCTTTTGGGATATATGGAAAAAGAAAAACGGGAAACCATCAAATTTATATTTGATCACATGCAAACAGTAGAGCATTTTTTAGCCCTGCTGAATTCAATCAAAAAGGATCTGTTAAAAGACAAATCCCATCCTTTTGAAATGCGTCAACTCCACTACTATTCCAATCCCAAAGCACGAAAAAAATGCTACCACGAGTTTAGCATCCCCAAAAAAAATGGAACACTACGAACCATAACCGCCCCAGAAAAGGGACTGAAAATGCTTCAAACCGTGATAAACGTGATGCTCAATGCAGTAGTGCAACCCCATGAAAAAGCGTACGGTTTTGTGATGGGAAAGTCCATCGTGGATAATGCCAAAATACATGCCGGCAAAAATTATGTGTATAACATCGACCTGAAGGATTTCTTTCCTTCGGTGGATCAAGCACGCGTGTGGACGTGCCTGCGACTCAAACCCGTGAATCTCGTTGGTGATTCTTCAAACGAACGCGATCGAATTGCCAATATGATTTCCGCCATTTGTTGCAAGCGGATGCGCGTGGAACGTTTGGATCCCGAAACCGGTGAACTGGTTTTGGTGAACAAGAATGTGCTTCCCCAGGGAGCGCCAACTTCTCCCATTCTAACGAATTTGGTATGCCAGAAACTGGATTTTCTATTGAATCGACTGGCTCAAAACTACAAAGTAAAATATTCGCGCTATGCCGATGATATTACCTTCAGTTCTAATAAAAATAAGTTTGAACCCGATGGGGATTTTGTGAAACGCGTCAATAAAATCATTGAGCAGCAAGGATTTCGGATCAATCTGTACAAGGTGCGCTTGCAATCTTCCGGCTACCGTCAGGAGGTAACGGGATTGACGGTTAACGAGCGAGTGAACGTCCCCAAAAACTACACAAAAGAACTGCGTAGATGGTTGTATTTATGGGAGCGTTACGGGTATGTTCGGGCCTTCGAATATTATTGCGAGTTCATGGAATTGAAAGATAAGGACCCGAAAACATTGGATCAAGTGCTTCGGGGGAAGTTGAATTTTTTGTCGATGGTTAAAGGCGATCGGGATTCAACGTATGTATCGCTTCGACGCAGATACGACCGACTCAAGGGCGGCGGGGAAGAGGAAACGGTATTGGAAACGGATTCGGATTTAGGGGTTTTGTTGAGGGACATTCTTGACGGGGATTTGTTGGGCGCAATGCAGAAATACCATGGCTAATTCGAAGAAGTTGGAGCGGCAGGATTTGGAAAAGTTCTTGGATTTCATTGAGGACATTGCATCGCAGCAGGGCAACGATTGGTTTGGGAAGAGTTTAATTCAGCGAATTGGGAATCGGTATGCGCCGGTTGGGAGTTCAGCCGGGTCGGATTCTTTAGCGCAAATCCGCGAGATTCACGAATACTGCATTGCGGATGTATTGGATCGACAGGCACGCGAGATGTATAAAGGGATTCCGTGGGAGGAGTTACGGGAAACGTTGGTTGCAGATTTCATCCGCATGGAGAAATTCCGCAGGGAGGATGATTTCGATAATTTTTGCGCGGCCTTGTTTTTGCAGGTGGAAGCGATGATTAATTATGTATTGAAATTAAATCCGAATT
>CAZQFZ010000115.1:0-6716 GCA_964592635.1 uncultured Rhizobium sp. | reverse complement strand
ATGCTCAATACTTTTCCCCGTTTATTCAACAAATTCTCGACTTATATTTGCAAAATAAGCCAAATACGGATCATGCGTAAGTTAAAAACCAGTGAACTCAATCGAAAAAACATTGAGGAATTTCAAAATGCCGAGAAAAGTCCAGTGGTAATCGTACTCGACAATGTTCGAAGTATGAACAACGTAGGTTCCATTTTTCGGACTTCTGATGCTTTTTTAGTCGAAAAAATTTACTTGTGCGGCATCACTGGAACACCCCCGCATCGCGAAATAACCAAAACCGCCATCGGTGCAGAAAAATCAGTACAATGGGAATATCATTCAAATACATTGGAAGTAGTAAACAACTTAAAAACAAAAGGTTATACTGTGTACTCCATCGAACAAGCAAGCAATTCCGCCGATTTGATGAATATGATTTATCCCGAAGGGAAATTGGCATTCGTATTTGGAAATGAAATCGACGGTGTTCAACAAGAAGTAATAAACGCTTCTCACCATTGCTTGGAAATTCCCCAATTGGGAACCAAACACTCCTTCAACGTTGCAGTGTCGTGCGGAATCGTTTTATGGGATTTTACCAAGTTTCGAACCCAATCCATCCTATCTATTTTAATATGCATTTTTGCATTTACAGTATCTGCCTGCAGTAATAATCCAAGTGCAGAAACCAAAACAATACAATCAACCCAAACGGAAACGAATTCTGCAAATGATGCAACACAAGCCCACCCGAATTCCTATCCCCCAAAACAAAACGACGAATTATCATCAAAATCCGACAGCCAAAAACATCATAGCCAAACTGCAAAAAAACAATCTGTAGAACCCATAAATTTAACTACTTACCTGAACCAAGCTACTTATTCTGTATTGGTAACCTACAGCATCGATTGCCCAATATGCACGAGATATACCGCTGAATTAGTAACAATACAGCAGCAAATCGCTGCCTTGAATAAATCGAACATAGTGGTAAAAAAGATGTTGAAAAAGCCGCAAGGGCAGAATCTAAATCGTCCTCAATTTCAGCTGGGCTTAATTCAAGTAAACTCCGATGAAAACTGGGATATGGACGGATTTAATCCTCCAGTTGAACAGATTACTATTACCGATTCAAATCATGATTTTGTCAATAAATTCAAATTTTCCATGTACCCAGAAGCAATGATAGTCGATTCTAAAGGAGTAATTTATTATCGCGGTAAAATCGATGATCGCGCGGTTGCAACAGGTGTGGTTCGTCCTACAGCTACAAAATTCTATCTAAAAGATGCGATCAATCAGTTGTTTTCGGGACAAAAAATCACCACACCAACAACACGGGCTCAAGGTTGTTATATTGAAGTAAAATAAGATGAGGTACGCCATTTTATACATCGCGATTTTGGGTTTTTGGGGATGTCAATCCAACGCTAATTTGGATTCGCAAGAACCTTTAGCAGAAGCGGTAGAACATCCGGTTTTCGATGAGCACATCGAGCCAATAATAGTGGCAAATTGTTCTCCTTGTCACCGAGAAAATGGGGGAGCACCCTTCGTTTTTAAATCGTATGAACAAATTAAGAAAAAGCAGAAAACACTTTTGAAGGTAGTAGTGGATCGAATCATGCCACCTTGGCCCGCCGATGTTCATTACAGTAGTTTTATTGATGAAAAACGATTAACCGATGCGCAAATTAAAACGATTCAAAATTGGGTGAAGGATGGCTGCCCATCCGGAAAAAATCCCAATGCCCTTTTAAGTAAAGTAACTCCGTTTGAATCCACCTTGGGCAAACCCGATTTAGTACTTTACTTGGATTCAGTTTCGCTGCCACAAGGCAGCGAGGATCGCTTTTTCTTAATGACTGCACCGGGACTGCTTCCCCAGAAAAAATACATAAAAGCGGTAGAGTTGGTGCCCGGACAACCCAATTTGATGCACCATTTTAACGGACATTGGATTAATTATGAATTCGATTCTCGCAAGAATTTTTCGCTGAAACCCCGAAAGGTAGAATTAACACCCGGAAAAGGCGATCGAAGCACTTCAACCTTGGATCTGCTCGCCGATAATGGACAAATTCCCGACCGAAAACACTCGGTGGTGAATTATTTGCCTGGAGTTTTTGGAGTGATGTATCCGGATGGTATTGGGACATTTGAAGCGGAACGCAAGTTTATTATTGTAGGCAATGATGTGCATTATGGACCTTCTCGAAAGTCGGTAACAGATCGTTCCAAAATCAATATTTTCTTTACCGACGTACCTCCTAAACGTGGAACGGGTGAGTTGATGCTTGGAACCAATGGCGTAAGTAAAATTGAGCCTCCGTTGGTTATTCCTCCCAACAAAATTACCAAACACACCACTTCGTTTACAGTGCCAGCGGATATTTCCATTTTGACACTAAATCCTCATTTACACTTGTTAGGCAAGTCCTTCAAAGCATACGCAATAAAGCCCAACGGCGACACCATTAACTTAATTTGGATTCCAAAATGGGATTTTCGCTGGCAGTATTTTTACACGTTTAAGAAAATGGTAAAAATACCTCGTGGCAGCACCATCACCGCAGAAGCCGTATTCGACAATACCACTGCGAATCCCAACAATCCCAATCGTCCCCCAAAAACAGTTTCAGAACGAATGGATTATTTTGGAAGTAGTATGAAGGCTAGCGACGAAATGTTTCAGTTCATCATTACATACTTGGGGTACGAACCGGGCGACGAGAATCGATCATTGGAGGTTCCCAAAAAAATCGAGATTTCTAAAAGGTAATTGCCACCCAAATAATCGCCATGAGTTTGGTAAACAGCAAAGAATTGATTGAGCAGTTTCACCTGGTGCCTCAGTATATTTATCATCAAGATTCGTTGTACATTCCTCATTTGAGGGAAGATATTGAAGCTGTATTTGATGCTCAGCAAAATCCTGCGTTTCAACGCGGGACAGCTGTGCGCTGGGTCATCCCCCAAAGAGGTAGAATCGCAGCATTTTACCGGGATTCTCGAAACGCGCGTTACGGTGGTTGGGGATTTTTTGAAAGTACGAATGAGGAAACCGCTCAAATACTCATTTCTACAGCCGAAGAATGGTTAAAGCAACAGGGTTGCAATCGGATTCAAGCACCCATCAATTTTGGGTCGCGTGATCAATTCTGGGGATTGTTGCTCGAATCTCATAGTGAACCTTCATATCAAGAAAGTTATAACCCACTGCATTACCGGAAGTATTTGGAAAATGCCGGTTATCAACTGGACTTTGAGCAGATTACGTATGAAATGGCTCCTAGCGACATCAATTTTGAGCGATTTCAGCGCATTGCTTCACGCACGATGGATAATTCTGATTATCGGTATGTGAACTTAACGGAGGGCAATTTAGAGCAGTTTGCACGGGATTTTGTTCGTGTGTACAACGAAGCGTGGTCGTTTCACGAAGATTTTGAGCCTTTAGATGAGCAGCGTATGGTAAAACGATTTCGCAGCATGCGCTGGGCGATCTACCCAGAGTTGGTGGTTTTTGCGTATCACAAAGACCGCGCCATTGGTTTTTACATCAATATTCTGGAGTTGAATCAAGTTTTTCGTTTTTTCGGGGGACGGAAGTCGTGGTGGAATCAAATTCGTTTTTTATGGATGCGGAATCGAATAGATAAAGTCAGGGGTTTGGTGTTTGGAATCGTCCCAGAATTCCAAAATAAGGGAGTAGAAGCGGGGATGATTATGAAAAGTTACGAGGGATTAAAAAAAATTAAAAAAATTTCTCTGGTGGAGTTATCGTGGATTGGAGATTTTAATCCCAAGATGATCAGTATGTTAAGTTCGTTGGGTGCTCGCGAGGTGAAGAAACACGGAACATTTTTTAAATATTTTTTTGAATAGGGTATTGCATTTATAAAAAATAGGTATACCTTTGCAGTCCCTTAAGGGAACAAACAAATCGGAAACGATGATGATTCCGTAGCTCAGTTGGTAGAGCAATACACTTTTAATGTATGGGTCCTGGGTTCGAGTCCCAGCGGGATCACAAAAAAAGCCTCAGAAATGAGGCTTTTTTTTATGGAGTTTTTTTATCTTTGTTATCCTTGAAAAAAGATTTATTCATAATTGCTGGTTGTAATGGTGCAGGTAAAACAACGGCTTCGTTTACAATATTACCTGAAATAATAAATTGTAAAGAATTTGTAAATGCAGATGAAATAGCAAAAGGATTATCACCATTTCAACCTGATAGAGTTGCTCTAGAGGCAGGTAGAATTATGTTAGATAGGATTAATGAACTCCTTATTCAAGGTGACAGTTTCGCTTTTGAAACAACTTTGGCAAGTAAAAGTTATAAGCAAAAGGTCTTGTTTGCTCAGAAAATAGGTTTTGGAGTCAATTTGATTTTCTTTTGGTTAAACAGTGTGAATTTGGCTGTTGAACGAGTTGGGATAAGAGTAGCAGAAGGTGGACATCACATAGAAGAAGAGGTAATTAAAAGGAGGTATGTAAGAGGTCTAAAGAATTTATTTGAAATTTATTTGCCCATTGTTAATAAAGCTCTTATTTTTGATAATAGTTCGGGAGTGCCAGAATTGATTTTTGAAAAAAATTCAAAGTCACATATTTACAATAAATTAAAATTCAATGAAATCAAAAAATTCTAGAAAAGAATTTAAAGTTCAAGACGAGTTTACCGATAAAGTAATAAAAGGCTTGGAAATTACATTTCAAAAACTCCTTGAATACAAAAAACAAAAGAATTCTCCTCTTGTCGTAATGCGCGATGGCAAAATCGTAAAGATAATGGCAGAAGATTTTTATAAAGATATCTAAAAATAGCTCGGTTTCTTTTCTGCTTAGCATATCTGATCAAAGATCCAACAAATAAGGAGTATTGGAGTATTATAGTCTTCCATCCCAGTCGATTTTTTGTTTGTATTCTGATCTCCCTTGGTCTAGTGCAAGAATGCAACGAATATAAAATCCGTATTGTTCTAATGCTTTAGATTTATTGTTTATTCCCCAATATTTTTCAAATCCGAATTGAAGTCGATACAATGATATGCCAATGCCTGGACGCAAATAGTGTTCATTGAAATTAGTGGCATAACCCATTTGTCCGTGCACCAGAATATCTCTAAATAATATTTGAAATGCGGCTCCAAAATCAAATCGGACATTAAAGTAGAGTTTTTTGAAGTTCTGTTGAAATGTTGTATCGATGGCGTTATTTTGATTATCGAATAATTTTCTATACTCCCAACCCAATCCACCTCCAGCTAATATCCATTGTAAAACGTCGGTTTTTTCGTAATAATATTTGCCTAATCCACCATCAATAGCCCAAGAATTGTGGAATTTATTCGCAAAAGACATTTTTATATAGTGGTATTTTGTTTATTGGATTAAATAAAAATTTTTAAATTTGTTTAACTGATTAAACAATATGATTGAATTATACAATCGATTTTTGAGGAAATTGTCGCATGTTTCAGTAGATTTCAGACGTTCGGCTATGGATGAAATTCCCTGGAAAGCCCAACTAGTTGGAATTAAAGGAGCAAGAGGTGTGGGGAAAACTACACTGTTGTTGCAATACATTAAATTGAACTTATCAGATAAAATTTCTCAAACACTTTATGTCAGCTTGGATGCATTTTGGTTTTCATCCAATTCCTTATCGGAATTAATTGAGGATTTTTATAAACAAGGTGGTAAATATTTGTTTTTGGATGAAGTACACAAATATCCTAATTGGGCTCAAGAGTTAAAAAACGCTTATGATGATTATCCTGATTTAAAAATTGTATTTACAGGATCATCAGCGTTAGAAATATTGAATGCTAGAGCTGATCTCAGCAGAAGGGCCGTAATTTATGAAATGCAAGGATTTTCATTTCGAGAGTTTCTGTGTATAGAAACGAAATTGGATTTTTCCACAGCAACGTTTACTGATATTATAGAAAATCACGTCGAAATTGCGCAACGTATTTGCTTGAAAGTTAAACCATTTCAATACTTTTCGAAATATTTAGAATACGGTTATTATCCTTTTTATATCGAAGATAAAGATTTGTATGAAACAAAGTTAACGGAAGTAGTGAATATGATCCTTGAGATTGAATTGCCGCTTTTGCGAGGAATAGAAACAGGCTATATTTATAAATTAAAAGAGCTATTAGCGGTTATTGCGGCATCGGTACCATTTACTCCGAATATCAGTAAATTAGGTGAGAAGTTAGGGATTAACAGAATCACGATATTAACCTATTTGCACTATTTCCAGGAAGTGAGATTAACCAATAATTTATTTAAAGAAGCCAACGGAATCAGCAGATTACAAAAGCCGCAGAAAATATATTTGGAAAATACCAACTTGATGCAAATAGTATCACCAAATAACGTGAATGTTGGTAATATCAGAGAGACGTTCTTCGCTAATCAAATCGGATTCAAGCACCAGCTGCAATACGCTGACAGTGGTGATTTTTTAGTCGATCAAAAGTATACATTCGAAATCGGAGGAAAAGGCAAATCCAAACATCAAATAGAAGGAATGGATAACGCATTTATCGCTGCCGATGATATTGAAATAGGCTTCAAAGAAAAAATCCCTCTGTGGTTGTTTGGTTTTTTGTATTAGTTGAAATTGATAGAATTCACTCAAAATAGTAAATTAACTTGCAATATTCCAGTTAAATTTTCCGTTTCAATATCGTTTTTAGTATAATCCCAAAAAA
>CAZQFZ010000114.1:4891-6919 GCA_964592635.1 uncultured Rhizobium sp. | reverse complement strand
AAGGAGTAACCGCAAACACGAATCCTTCTAAGGGTCTGTATTCAACGCGATTCCAAATTCCAGGACTATTTTCAGAAGGCTGTTCGTTGTAAATCTCGGCCATGTACTGAACATTGAAGCGTAAGAAATCCACCAATTCACAAACGGCGTCGATTTCTGCTTGGTAAGCGTTTTTGCTTTGAGCTAACATAGTAACCGCATTGATATCATAGCGATACTTTGTAGCGAACAAGTCTGCCGCTTTCAAGAAAATAGCAGCGCGCTGTTCCCAAGGCATAGACTCCCATGATTCTTTCGCATTCAAAGCAGCTTCGATAGCGAGTTTAGCATGTTCGGCAGTTCCTTTGTGAAACTGTGCAATTTTATGCGACAAATCATGTGGAGGAAACACATCGGTTGTAACTCCTGTTCTAATCTCTTGACCATTGATATACATAGGTATATCGTGAATTTCTGAGCGTAAACGGTTTAAAGCTGCAACTAAATTTTCACGTTGTGCACTACCTGGTGCATAATCGTAAACGGGCTCATTTTTGGCCTTTGGAATATGAAAAAATCCGTTCATAATTAAATTGATACACAAAAATACGAAGCTTATCGAAAAAGCAGGTGACAAACTACACAATTCGACCAAATACTTATTGTTAAATTAATAAAAAGCTCGTTTTAGGTCGTAATTTTGCAGTAATGAAATTGACTAACGTTTTGTTCTTTCTTCTTGGGGGATGTATTTCCGGCTTAACTGCACAAGATTCAGTAATGGCAGTCTCCAATCCCCCGAAAAAAACACCAAAAAACGTAATTTTAATGATTGGGGATGGTACCGGGTTAGCACAATGGTATGCTGCTCAGTCCACACAAAAAGATAATTTACAGGTATTTCAAATGGCACAAGCCATTGGATTCAGCAAAACATCTTCATCTTCGAGTTTCATTACGGATAGTGGCGCTGGAGCAACCGCAATTTCTATTGGTGAAAAAACATTCAATAAAGCGATTGGAGTGAAAAAAGACTCTACATCCGCTTTCACTTTATCAGAAATTCTGCATGTTGAAGGTTATGGAACGGGTGTTGTAGCAACTTGTGGATTAACTCATGCTACGCCCGCCTCATTTTACGCACATCAACCCTCTCGGTATATGGAACGGGAAATTGCTCAAGATTTTTACGGTGGATTTATCGATGTTGCTGCCGGGGGTGATTACACATTGTTCGATACCACGAAGTTAAAGAAAGCGGGATATTCGTGTTATAACTATCAAAAAATCAAAGGATCAGATATTAAAGACAGTCGTTATGTACTTTTTTACGACACCGTAAAAGAAGTAAAAAAATACTCAGATGGTCGCGGTCCTTTTTTACGAAATGCCACAATGAAAGCCATAGAGACGTTAAGTTCTAACCAGAAAGGATTCTTTTTAATGGTGGAAGGTAGTCAAATTGATTGGGGCGGACACGACAATGATTTGAGATATGTAATTACAGAAACATTGGATTTTGACACTACGATTGGAATGGTAGCCAATTGGGCGAAAAATAATGGAGAAACTCTCGTTATTGTTACTGCGGATCATGAAACCGGTGGATTGAGTTTAACGGGTTACGACAAGGAAAAGAAGCACACTCAAGGTAGTTTTTCTACCAAAGAACATACAGCCATTGCGGTGCCTGTTTTTGCCTTTGGACCAGGTTCAGAGGAATTTATTGGGGTTTATGAGAATAATGAAATTCACGATAAAATTCTAAAAGTACTGAAGGCTCACGGAGTGCAATAACTGGTTTTCGTTTGCCTCAAGCGCCAATTTTGCTCTGCAATACCAGAATGCTCTACTTTAATGCTCTACTTTAACCTATATTCAAATCTCCAAAAACCCCAATTGCTCCATGTGTACAATAATACCACATATAATAACAACCAAAACATAGGGTAGAAATCCAATTCTGCCTGCAGCAATTGTTCAAAACCTGTGTTATAAATAAATGTCCAATTCAAATAACTCTGCTCCAGCTCCAATCGTTCAAATCCT
>CAZQFZ010000114.1:0-4791 GCA_964592635.1 uncultured Rhizobium sp. | reverse complement strand
AAGTAAATTATAAATGTCTAACACCCAAATGTCCAATTCAAATAACTCTGCTCCAGCTCCAATCGTTCAAATCCTAAGTAAATTATAAATGTCTAACACCCAAATGTCCAATTCAAATAACTCTGCTCCAACTTTTGGAATCATAATTCCAGCTCGATATGCAAGCACCCGTTTTCCAGGAAAACCGCTGGCATTGATCGGTGGGAAACCCATGATAATTCATACCGTTGAATCTGCTTTGAAATGTCAACCCACCATGGGAGTTGCTGTGGCCACAGACGACGAACGCATTGCGAATTCCGTAACAGAATATTTGGGTAATCGTGTTACGGTTATCATGACTGATCCTGTTTTGCCTAGTGGTACAGATCGTTGTGCGGAGGCCTTGAATCAATTGGGATGGGATTGTGATGTTATTGTAAATCTTCAAGGGGATGAACCCTTTATTCAAACACATCAAGTATTAAAATTGGTAGAATCGTTCATTGAAAAAGATACCGATATAGCTACATTGAAAAAAGCATTCGCAAAAACCGATACATTAGGTGATCCAAATAAAGTGAAGGTATTATCGAATTTGGATGGTACTGCACTGTATTTTAGTCGCAGTGTGATTCCATACAATCGCGGAGGTTCTGATTATACTTATTACCGACATATTGGGATGTACGCTTATCGCAGTTCAGTTTTAAAGACATTGATGTATTTACCCAGTACACTTTTGGAACAAACTGAAAGTCTAGAACAATTACGCTGGCTAGATCACGGTTTAAAAATCAAAGTGATTGAAACGGAATACGAAAGTCCCGCTGTTGACACTCCCGAAGATTTAATTATTGCCGAAAAAAGATTAATGGAAATTCGATAGTATCGAGTTAAGTGTTGATAATGCTCTCGGTCGGTTATTTACCACCTTGGCTATTATTATTTCACGACACCGGCTTGAAAGTTTCAAAACATTACACGTTTTTTAAAATCAATAATTTCTAATCCCTACAAGCTGGCTTCACGACACCGGCTTGAATGCCTCGAATGCATTGCTGCAATTATTGCAGTAGTGGATAGAACGACAAAGTGTAGGTCCGAAAGGTGTTTGCAAAGTTGTATTTCTACTATTGCATAACGGACAAGGAATATCGCTTAAAACATCCAATTCGATATAACCATCATGTTTGGGAGGAGGAGCTAATCCATGCTTTTTTAATGCTGCCAAACCTTTTTCAGAAATCAAGTTTGAATTCCATTGGGTTTCAAACGACGTTTCTACTTTAATTTCATTGAATCCAGCGTTCAACAATGCTGCAGATACCAAGTTCTCCATTATTTTCAGCGCTGGGCAACCTGAGAATGTTGGAGTTAACTGCACGTAGGCTTGTTTCTCACTTTCAGAAATAATTTTGGTAACAATTCCTAAATCAACAATGGATATAGTAGGAATCTCTGGATCGTTTACCTGTTCTAAAACTGATTTTATATGTTGCTCGCGGGAATTCATAATCAAAAATGGATTTTTTATGAATCGAATCGGAACACCGTTTACAAGATGTTCCGATTCGAAGTTTTTAATAAACTGTGTTACCTAAATTTCAATATTTACCACTCCGCTGCTGGATCAATTCGGAATACTTCCGTCATTTCATCCAACAATGGTTGTAAATACTCGGTGTGAACGCCTTTACGTCCCCCGAAAACAGGAGTAACCCCATCAGGATCCGGCACGGTATATCCATAGGATTCCAACAATGGAACCACGGTTTCCAACCATTTATTTTTCAATGCTTCTTCTCCTTCAAATATTCCGGCTTCAATCAATTCAGTCTCATAATCAGAAGGCTCAAAAATACCTAATGCATAGGGAAACACCTCATTGATAGCCGATTGCATTCTCAACTTGGATTCTTCACTGCCGTGAGCTAATTGTTTCAACCAAGTGTTTGCATGCATTGTATGGTATTTAATCTCACCACGGAACTTTTTAGCCACCATTTGCAATGGCTCCACTACCGTATTCGCCAACATATCGAAACGAATCGCATCGGCATGATCGTAAAAAAAGTGGCGCACCAATGAAAAATCGTACTCACCAATGGGTAATTCTACCAACTGAGAACAATGGAACTGGTGATCATTTCGAGTAAAAGCCACGGTATCCGGATCTGATTCACCCAATTCGTGAAGAATCTCATACAACGCAAGTGATTGACCCATTTTGTCTTGAGCCATACTCGAGAACGCAATATCTTCCTCCAAAATGGGGCCTAAACCAGTCCATTCACTGTTTCTATGTCCCAAAATCAAAAGATCATCGGCCATTTTGTAAAGCAGGTCTTTAAGACCCATCACGTGTTTTTCTGTAAATTCCATGTTTAAGCGTTTTGTTTGGAGTTTCTTTCTTTAAATGCGTTAATGCGGTCAATTACTTTGTACGCATCGGGTTCTCTGTATTTTTTATTTGCTGTGGTTTCGAAAATATCGGAATCTTCGTATTCAGTTACAAAAACATCGGATGTTTTCACCACCCATAAGTTGACACATTGTCCTCTGCGCGTGTATTGTTCCTTTGCGAATACCACTGCCATTTCAGCCGAAGGTGCATGTACACTACCAACATGAATGTGGTGGATTCCACGTTTACGCTGTTCAAAAACCTCGTACGTTTCAAAATGATCAAGTGGATTCAATATTCCTTCTTGCGTATCTTCATCAATATTCGCTCGAGTTACGCGGGGATCTAAACTTTTAATTTTCATAGTTTCGGGGGATATTAGGATAGTGGAGCTACGTATTTTGCGGTTTTACTTAACAATGCTTGACGAACCCAACGTCCGTTTTCTTCCGCTTTACGGCGAACTGCTAAACGCTCTTTATTACAAGGACCATTTCCGTTAATTACTTGTTTGAACACTTCCCAATTAGGTTCAGTATATTCCCACTTACCGGTTTCCTCGTTCTTACGCAAATTAGGATCGGGTAAGGTTAAACCTAAATCCCAAATCTTAGGTACATACATGTCCAAAAATGTTTGACGCATATCATCGTTCGACGCCATTTTCACTTTCCACTTCATCAACGTTTCAGTATGAACCGACATTTTATCGGATGGTCCAAAGAAATGCATGATGGGTTCCCACCAACGGTTCAATGCATCTTGTACCATTTCACGTTGCTTAGGAGTACCTGTTGCTAAAAACACTACATTATCATGTCCATATTTTAAATGGAAGGATTCTTCAGCACAGATGCGTTCTAACGCACGACAATAAGGACCATAACTTCCTTTGCTATTAGCTAATTGATTCACGATGGCACCGGCGTCAATTAACCAAGCAATCACTGCTGAATCTGCCCATGTTTTTGCAGGATAGTTAAATACATTCGAGTATTTGCTTTTTCCTGTGATCAAATCGTTGGTCATATCCTCACGAGATTTACCCAAAGTCTCTGCGGCATTGTACAAAAGTTGACCATGTCCGGTTTCATCTTGAACCTTTGCCATTAAAGCCATTTTTCGGCGGAAACCAGGTGCGCGAGTAATCCAAGTACCTTCTGGAAGGGCACCAATGATTTCAGAGTGAGCGTGTTGTTCAATCATTCGAACCAACTGCTTTCTGTATTCAGCAGGCATCCAATCATGGGGTTCAATTTTTTCACCCGCGGCGATACGCGCTTCAAACTCGGCCAATTTAATTGGATCTTCATTGGCAGTCAAAGAGTTCACTTCTTTGCCATTGTTTTCGATGTAAGCATTACCGTACATAGTTATATATTTTTATTGTTGTTATCTTTAATTTAATTTTTATTATTTTCTGTATATCTAATCCCACTTTTACTATCAAATCCTATAACGAAATTTACACATATCATAAAAAATCAATGTTTTCTTAATCCAGTTTGAACAAATTGATTTAATTGCTGCGCTACTTGACCTGGATTTAAAACACCAGAAGGTTTATACCATTCAACCACACTGTTGAGTGTACTTAAAAGGGTTATCGTAGCAAACTTGGTATCCACTTCATTAAAATAACCTTCGTCAATGCCCAATTGAATGATTTCTCTTATTTGTAGTTCGTAATTATTTCTCTTTTGAATAAACTCACGCCTACTCATTTCTTTCAAATAACGCCAATCATGCATGAAGACCGAAGAAGCATTTAAATCAGTACAAAGTATTTCAACATGAAGCTTTACCAACATAAACAATTTTTCGGGGGCATTAAAATAAATATCATTTACCTCCAATACAGCTGATTCAAATTTCGATGCTAAATCAAAACAAACACTCTCTAATAATTCATCTTTCGAAGCTATGTGATTGTAAATACTTGCAGCTTCTATCCCTATTTCCTTTGCTAGAAGACGCATAGTTAAACCATTAAAACCATGTATTCTCATGATTTCAAGTGCTTTATATCTAATCTCTTCTTTGCGAGTCATATCTACTAACTAACGATTGTTAGTTTGCAAATATAATTAATAATGCATGAAATGCAAATAAAAATAAGGTTTTAGCGATTTAATGACAGAAAATAGGAAAGTTTCATTCCTAATAATCTATTTAATTGTAAAATATTTTATTTAGTACTATTCTGGCAGAAAAGTTATTTAATCACCAAAATTCTCTATTACGTTCAATCTCCCTAGAAAATTTATTTAGTCCACAATCTATTGAATATCATCCTTAAGCAGCTTTAGTATTGTAAAAAAGTGAGTTACAAGGAGTAGTTGTTCTAGTAACAACATAATTCATGAGGGGAGTTTGATCCAATAAAATGCGTAAAAACTGAGGCA
>CAZQFZ010000113.1:0-6993 GCA_964592635.1 uncultured Rhizobium sp. | reverse complement strand
ATTGGGAATCAAAGGAAACAGAAGAAGCCATTATTCCTTCTCAAGCAGATGAGCAATTGATGGCAGTGAATAAAAAAGAAAATGCGCGTGTTTTCGATTTGCGATACAATCCGTTTAATGATAATCATGCCGCACCATTCCATCGTAATGTAGGTGGTTACCACCCCGCTAAATTGAGTCGCTACCAAGACATTATCAGTTTCGGTATCACTCGCAACGGTGCACAATTGAGTTCCGATGTCATTTTCCAAAACAATGTGCTCGACATGTTGAATTGCAAGTATGTATTGAGCATGGATAAAGCCGGAAAAGAGGAAATAATCCCCCGAAATACCAACTACGGTCATGTTTGGTTGGTAGATTCCGTTTCGCAAGCTGAAAATGCCAAATCGGCGTTGGATCAAATTAATAAGTTGAATTTAAAGCGTTTCGCTGTGGTTGAATCGGCTGAAACCAACAAGCCTACAACATCAGTATATTTGCACGATTCAAGCGATAAATACGAGCAAATATCTTATTCTAGCGACACCATTCGTTACCAAGGAAGTAATAAATCTAAAGCGTTAGTTGTGTTCTCTGAAATTTATTACAACGAGAAAAACGGTGGTTGGAACGTGTATGTTGATTCAAAACCTGCCAAGGCTTTGCGCGTGAATTATGTTTTAAGAGCGGTAGAATTGGAGGCAGGAAATCATCAGATTGAGTGGCGATATGAGCCTGCCGACAGAAGTTTGTTGGTGAATGTAGAAATGGGTTCTTCAATCGTTATTTTGTTGGGCTTTTTGGGGATGCTTTTCATGGAGTTGAAATCCCAATCTAGCTCCAAATCTGCATCACCGATGAAAGAACAAGCATAATTCTGCTGGTATTTGAGAGTTTGACCGATAAACCGATAGATTAACACCCATTGGATTTGAAAATTTCTTTAATCACCATTAACTACAACAACCTTCGTGGTCTCAAAGCCACGGTAGATTCGGTAATTAGTTCAGTGGGATTTCCCATACCAGAACATGTAGAATGGATTATTGTGGATGGAAATTCCAACGATGGTTCTGCTGAGTGGTTGAGAGAACATGCTGCTTATTTTCAACAATTAATTATTGAAAAAGATCGTGGAATTTATGACGCCATGAATAAGGGAATTGCGAATGCAACGGGTGATTTTTTGTGGTTTTTGAATTCCGGAGATCGGTTGGCCAGCCCTAAAGTTTTATCGATGGTGGTGAATGAAATGCAGAAACATCCAGCAGATGTTTATTTTGGTGACACACTTTTTGTGGATGTAGAGGGACGAAATTTGGGACTAATTAGCGAGAAGAAGCCTCAACCTTTTCCTGAGAAATTGGGTCCGAATAGTTTCCGATTTGGCATGAATATCTGTCATCAGAGTTTTATTGCTAGCAAGAAATTGGCTCCGTTGTACGATACAAAATATCGCTTGGCCGCAGATGTGGATTGGGTGATTCAAATTTTGAAGAAGAATCCTGTTTCTCATCGATTTCCTATGGTTGTTTCTAAGTTTGAGGTGGGTGGCAGTAGTTATGAACACACTAAAAAGGCTTGGAAGGAGCGCTATTCCATACTCAGTAGTCATTATGGTGTGGTGTTTAATTTCATAGCACATGTTTGGATATTTATTCGGAGGATTATCTTCGATGTAAAAGGTAAAATGAGGGTATGAGTAATACAAATAGGGTAGATAAAAAACTTTTTGAAGAGGGACATTATTTGGGGAAACCCGCCGACGCTTTCGATTTGTTGGTAGAAAGGAGAATTCGTATTTTGAAACGTTTCGAAGGGTTTCTTGGGAAGCAATACGATTTCTTGGAAATAGGTTGTGGCAATGGAAATACTGTTTTGCCGTTATCGGATCAGTTTCATAAAACCTATGGTTTGGAATATACAAATCAGCACGAAGGCGACTTTAATCGCTTAAAAAGTGAATTGGGTGTTCAAAATTCTGAATTTGTTTGTAGGGATATTACAGCAGGACCTTTTGAACCGCAAGTGGATCGGGTTTTGAGTTTTGAGGTGATAGAGCATTTACCCACCGAAGATGCGGTAAAGAATTACGCACAATCGTTGAAAGACGGCGGACTTTGTGCGATTTCTGTTCCCAATAAATGGTGGATTTTTGAAACTCACGGAGCTCGTTTGCCTTTGTTGCCTTGGAATCGCGTTCCTTTTTTTTCTTGGTTACCGCGTCCTATTCACGAACGTTGGGCTTTGGCTAGAATCTACACGAAGAAACGAATACATAAATTGTTGGAAGATTCTGGATTCGAAATTATAGATACACATTATGTTATGGCGCCAATGGATGTAATTAAATGGAAGCCATTGCAGCAGTTTTTAAGAAAATGGATTTTTAATAACGATACGACGAATATTCCATTTAAATCGGTGAGTATTATGGTTTTCTGTCGCAAAAAGGCAGGCACAATATAGACATCCCCCGAAAAAATAATAACTTTGACATTTAAACTCACTATGAAAATGAAAAAATACAGTTTAATCTTTGGAGCAGCTCTGATGTTTATCTCGTTGAGTGCACAAGATAAAAAACCTGCCAAAGATTGGCATTATGGCACCCCACAGAAGAAAAACATGGGTATCTCATTGTATGAAGCTTATCAAACTCCCGCTGCGAAATTAACTTCAAACACTGTGGTAGTTGCTGTTATTGACGGTGGAACGGATGTTAACCATGAAGATTTGAAAGATGTAATTTGGGTAAATTCTGATGAAATTGCTGGTAATGGGATAGATGATGACAAAAATGGTTACATCGACGATGTGAACGGGTGGAATTTCATAGGTGGTGCCGACGGTGGAATGGTGGGTGCTGATAATTTGGAGAGTGTTCGTGTTTATAAAAAGTTGAGCACGAAATTCGAAACACTAGATGCGGCAACAATTGATCAGAATAGTGCTGATTATTTGTTGTATCAAAAGTTAAAAGCAGATATTACCAAGGAGCAGAAGCGTTGGGGCGGTATGTCAAAACAGTTGAGCATGATGGTTGAAGCGTTGAATAAAATCCAAACTGCAACGGGCAAAGAAGATCCAAGTGCAGCTGATTTAGAAGCCGCAAGTATCGAAGATCCGTTGGCCGACGCTATTGCAAAAAGTTTGGCTAAGGGCATGAAAAAATCAAAGGATGGGGAAACTTTTTTAAGTATCAAAAATCAACTTCAGGGTCAAATGGAACAAGTGGAATCCAGAGCCAATTACCATTACAACCCAGAATTTGATTCGCGTAAAATTGTGGGTGATGATTATTCCAATTCTTCTCAACGTGTGTATGGAAATAACAACGTAATAGGTCCAGATGCATCTCACGGAACTCACGTTGCTGGAATTATTGCGGCAACACGTGGTAATAATGTAGGATTCGATGGAATTGCAGACAATGCCAAAATTATGGTAGTTAGAGTAGTTCCAGATGGTGATGAGCGCGATAAAGACGTTGCAAATGGTATCCGTTATGCTGTTGACAATGGTGCTAAAATCATCAATATGAGCTTCGGTAAAGGATATTCTTGGGATAAGAACATTGTGGATAGCGCGGTAGCATACGCTGAATCAAAGGGTGTTTTGTTGGTTCATGCGGCTGGAAATAGCGGTCAAAACAATGATATTTTTGGAAATTTCCCCAATGACTCATTGTGGGGTGGAAAGAGCTTTGCAGCCAACTGGATTGAAATTGGAGCAAGTCAACCGGAGCGTAAAAAATTAGCAACAGATTTCTCGAATTATGGCAAGAATAACGTAGATTTATTTGCACCGGGTCAAGATATTTACAGCACCATTCCGAATAATAAATACGAATATTTCGACGGAACGAGTATGGCTGCACCTGTGGTTTCTGGGGTTGCTGCATTGGTTTGGAGTCGCTATCCCAATTTAACTGCGGTTCAAATGAAAGAAATTTTAATGAAATCAAGCGTAAAATTGGAAAAGAAAGTAATCCGTCCTCACACTCAAAAAGAGAAAGTAAAGTTCAGCGAATTGTGTGTTAGCAGTGGATTAGTGAATGCAAAAGCAGCATTGGAACTGGCTGCAACTTATAAATAATTAAAAAAGGATTTCAATTCGCGATAGAATTTTGCTGAAGGGAATCCCATAACGTTATAAAAACACCCCTGGATGCCTTTTACCCCTATGGTTCCCATCCAGTCTTGAATACCATAACTGCCGGCTTTATCAAAAGGTCGGCAGTTTTGTATATAGAGGTGAATCTCTTCATCGGTTAAAGGGTAAAATTCAACCTGTGTGGCGTCGTGAAATGTATGGCACTTTTCGGCATTGCGAAGGGTAACTCCCGTATAAACCGTATGTGTTTTGCCACTTAATTTTCGGAGCATTTGCTGCGCTTCTTCGTTGTTTTCGGGCTTATTCAGCACTTCATTATCTACCCATACAATGGTGTCGGCGGTTACTAGAAGGTGATTGTCGGGAATGCTGCTATTGAGATTATCGGAAACATTTCGGTGTAGATCATTTAGAGAGTTTCTCTGATTATTGTTGCTCATGTTTATCGAATTACTTCCTATGAATTGCTGGGATTTATGTAACGATAGGTACTCACAAATTTCATGAGCTTTTAGCTCTCGGGGGAAGTCTTCATCCGCTTGAATGGAAACCACTTCAAATTCAAAACCAGCCATAGAAAGTATTTCTTTTCTTCTGGGGGATTGTGAAGCCAAGAGTATTTTTGGAAAATTCGAATTAACAAACATATAAATACAGATCAAATTTGCAATTTGAGTAACGACTAATTAATTCATAGGGCGATCTAATCGTCTTCAGCTCCTCAAAAATAAATAATGATGGAAACAAGTTGGTTTCCAATACAGGATATGAGTTATTGCAAGTCGGTGAAACCCTGAATGACGCGTTTACTTAAAATTGGGAGCAACTACCAATTCTTTGGTGCCGTGACTGTAGTCGTAGAAACCACGTCCACTTTTCACACCCAAATCACCGGAGGTAACCATATTAATCAACAAAGGAGAGGGTGCATATTTAGGATTTCCAAATCCGTCGTGAAGTACGTTTAGGATGGCTAAGCATACATCTAAACCGATAAAGTCTGCCAATTGCAATGGACCCATAGGATGTGCCATTCCTAATTTCATAATGGTATCGATTTCGGTGACTCCAGCTACACCTTCATGCAAAGAATGGATTGCTTCGTTGATCATGGGCATTAAAATTCTGTTTGCAATAAAACCAGGATAATCTTGGGTTAAAGCAGGAACTTTGCCTAATTTTTTAGAAAGTTCAATGATGGTTGCGGTGATGGCTTTATCGGTTTTAAAACCTTCAATCACTTCAACCAATTTCATTACGGGTACAGGATTCATGAAGTGCATTCCAATTACTTTATCCGGACGATTGGTAACGCTACCGATTTTGGTAATGCTGATGGAAGAAGTATTGGATGCCAAAATGCAATTTGCAGGAGCGAATTGATCTAAGTCTCTGAAGATTTGAAGTTTGATATTGATGTTTTCAGTGGCAGCTTCTACTACCAAATCTGCATTTTGAACACCGGATTGAAGGTCGGTGAAACATGAAATTCGAGCCAAAGCTTCATTTTTTTGCGCTTCAGAAATGGCCTCTTTTGCCACTTGGCGATCCATGTTTTTACTGATGGTTGCCAATGCTTTGTCGAGCATTTCTTGTTTTACGTCGATGAGATTTACGGAATACCCATTTTGAGCAAAAACGTGAACGATACCGTTCCCCATAGTTCCACCACCGATAACTGCAATTTGTTTCATACTGCAAAGTTAACCTTTTTCGAATTGAAAAAAACGGGAACGAGCAAAAATGAGTTATATTTGCACCCCAATTTAGGGGAATTACATACTTATGAAATTATCGCAGTTTAAATTTGAGTTACCAGAAGAGTTGATCGCACAAGAACCCTTGAAAACTCGCCACGATGCTCGTTTGTTGGTGGTAGATCGCAAAACTCAAAAGATTGAACACCGCAAATTCCACGATTTGTTGGATATATTTAATGAAGACGATGTTTTCGTAGTAAACGATACAAAAGTGTTCACTGCACGAATGTATGGACAAAAGGAAAAAACAGGTGCTCAAATTGAGGTATTCCTTTTAAGGGAATTGAATCATGAATTGCGTTTGTGGGATGTTTTGGTAGATCCTGCAAGAAAAATACGCGTGGGAAATAAACTGTATTTCGGAGATGATGATTTAGTGGCTGAGGTAGTGGATAACACCACCAGTCGCGGCAGAACGATTCGTTTCTTATTTGATGGCGACGATGAAGCGTTTGATCGTGTTATAAAAAAATTGGGTGAAACACCCATTCCAAAGTATATCAGTCGCTCTGTTAAAGAAGACGATGAGTCTTGGTATCAATCGTTATTTGCTAAAAATGTTGGCGCAGTAGCTGCACCAGCTGCTCAGTTGCATTTCACTCGTGAGTTGCTCATGCGCATGGATATCAAAGGAATTAAATTTGCTGAACTAACTTTACATTTGGGTTTGGGAGCTTTCCGTGAAGTGGAGGTAGAAGATTTAACCAAACACAAAATGGATAGCGAGTACTACAAAATTACTCCAGAAACTTGCGAAACAGTGAACCAGGCTATAACATCTAAAAATCGAGTGGTAGCAGTGGGTGGTTCGGTAATGCGAGCTTTGGAATCATCGGTGAGTTCTATGGCAACATTGAATCCGAGTGAAGGATGGACAGATAAATTCTTATTTCCACCTCACAACTTCAATATAGCCAATGCATTTATCACCAACCTACATCAACCAGAATCTCCCTTGTATATGATGGCTTGTGCCTACACAGACACGGATTTTATGGACGAGGTGTACAAGGAGGCCATTAAAGAAAAATATCGTTTTCTTTGTTATGGTGACGCCATGTTGATCATGTGATTTTTGTATCTTTGCAGAAATAATCGTTAAGCCCAGTTGGTGAAATTGGTAGACACGCCATCT
>CAZQFZ010000112.1:0-7111 GCA_964592635.1 uncultured Rhizobium sp. | reverse complement strand
GCCCCTTTACTGGATGAAACCAAACTGTGAAATGGGAATCCGGTTTGAACTGCTACGGTTGAAAACAACACCACCGATGATTGTTCGGATGCTTTTAATGCGGGCAGTGCTTTTTGAATAATTTGAATGGCCCCGACCACTTGTTTTTGATAATCATGGATAAAATCAGTAGCGGGAATTCTGGCGAATGGTTTTAGGGCAATTCCACCCACACAATAGGCCATACCATCTATTTGTTCGGGCAACCAAGATATGTCGTTATTTTCTTGGGTTACGTCGTAATGGTGATAAATTACACCTGGTATTGCTTCGGGTTGGGTACGGCAATAGGTGGCATGTATTTCATGGATTGCAGATTCCGACGAGTGATTGGATTCAGAATGAGCTTGGTGTGCCAACAATTCAACCAACGCCCTTCCGATTCCGGTTGAACCGCCAATAATTACATAGTTTTTCATTTGTAATGGAGAAACAACTCAAATCCTATTTTGGTTCGTACCTCTTCCAAAATTGAATATTTTCTTTCCACATATTGATGCGAATACGAATTAAATTGATTATATTGTTGACATATTTTTGTTAATTTTTTTATCATTTTTAATCTATTATTGTCTATGAAGTCCATTTATTCTCATCACCAGGAGCCGGCTCCCTTTAATTTTCAGCGACAAATTACCCACATGGACTTGGATTCGTTCTTTGTGAGTGTAGAGCGGCTTCAAAATTCATCCTTACAAGGCAAACCGTTAATTATTGGTGGCATGAGCGACCGTGGTGTGGTGTCGAGCTGTAGCTACGAGGCCCGAAAATACGGCGTACACAGCGCCATGCCGATGAAGCAGGCCCGGATTCTTTGTCCCGATGCTATTTTTATTCGGGGAGATTCTCACCGATACAGTCAATATTCACATATGGTTACGGAAATCATAGCGGAAACGGTTCCACTTTATGAGAAAAGCAGTATCGATGAATTTTACATTGACCTTACAGGCATGGAGCGTTTTTTTGGCAGTTGGAAATTAGCCCAAGAGTTGAGGGAGCGCATACAACGTGAAACAGGGCTCCCCATCAGTTTTGGATTATCTTCCAACAAAACGGTTTCCAAGATTGCCACTGGGGTGGCCAAGCCCGCGGGCCAAAAGTATGTAGAACACGGGCAAGAAAAGTTTTTTTTATCGCCACTTTCGGTAAAAACCATACCCGGTGTTGGAGGTGAAACCTACAAAACACTGAGAAATTTAGGAATTCAGTACATCAAAACCCTTCAGGAAATTCCCCGAGAATTGATGTTCAAAACACTTCACAAACCAGGACTTGAGCTCTGGAGCAAGGCTCAGGGAATCGACCACCGACCGGTCATCCCCTATCATGAAAGAAAAAGCATCAGTACTGAACGAACTTTTGAAAACGACACGATTGATGTGGTTATGCTCCGAAACTTACTCAGCGCTATGGCTGAGAATTTGGCTTATCAACTTCGAAAAGGCAATAAACTCTGTGCTTGTGTTACCGTTAAGATTCGATACAGTGATTTCAACACCTACTCGCAACAAAGCAAAATTCCCTATACCAGTGCCGACCATACCTTAATCAAACGAACGCTCGAAATTTTCGATAAACTCTATCAACGAAGGCAGTTGATTCGTTTGGTTGGGGTTCGATTCAGTGATCTTATTGGCGGGGGAATGCAAATCAACCTATTTGAAGACACCGAAGAAATGGTGCACCTGTATCAGGCTATGGATAAAATTCGAAATCGCTTCGGCGATCATGCGGTAAAACGAGCCAATGGAATGGACGCGAAAACCATTGGAAGATACGATAATCCATTCGATGGTAGCGCGCCCATATTGCTTGCTAATCGAAAGATTTAATCCCAGTGAAAACGATTTAACCTCGAAAAACGAATCATTGGTTACCCCCAATAACACAAACTCCAATGAAAAATTAAATTAGATGTATAACGAAAACGTTAACTACAATAAAAATAACAATTATTTCAATCCATTTTTATAACTTTGTTCCTTGCCGCAAAAACGATGAAAAATATCTTTAGCCCATTGAAAATTAAATACTTAAGCTTACTTGGTTTGTATTTAATGTTTTCATCTCTACAAGCTCAAACACCCTCAACCGTAATTTGCAAGGGAGGAACCATCAACTACAGAGAATTCAATACCGGTAGTTCGCTGCCATCTATAGGCTGGTTTTGGACATTTGAAGGCGGAAGTCCAGCAATGTCTATCCTTCGTGAACCTTCTGTGCAGTACCCCAATCCTGGCTTGTTCAAAACAACGTGTATCAGCATTTTTAGCAACGGCGAAAGAGATACCAACGAAGCCTATGTTTTGGTAATCGATGGCACACTATCCAACATTCCCATCCGAGATACCATTATTTGTGTATCACAAATTAATCTTACCCTCGATGCTGGAAATGCAGCGTTGTATAACCGATACATATGGAGTAGTCCCAATGTTAGTTTAAAACCTGGCGATACACTCCGAACTTTAAACATCAATCAAGCAGGAACTTATAAAGTGAGAGTTGAAAACATTTGTGCGTTTTTAGAAAAAACTATAACCGTAAAAAAAGGAATAATTCCAACACTCGAATTGGGTGCCAATATGTTTGTTTGCAGAAATATAATTGTCACCTTAGGTGCAGCAAATGACCCATCTTATACGTACAGTTGGTTGCCCACAGGCGAAACCACTCCGAGCATCACAGCCAATATGGCGGGAACCTACACCTGCAAGGCTACAAGTATTGATGGATGTGAAACTACCGACAATATCAACCTGATCGATAGCTGCCCGCCGGTAATTTATGTTCCCAACGCATTTACTCCAAATGACGCCGCTCCCAACGACGTTTTCACCCCCTATATCGAGGGTTTTAAAAGCATGAATATGCGTATTTACAATCGTTGGGGCGAAAAAGTATTTGAAACCAATGTAATGAATGACGGATGGAACGGACTTTTCAATGGCGAACCAGCTCAAGACGGAGTATATGTGGTTCTGCTCGAGTTGATAGGCAATGACACTTTCCGCCGCGTAGTAAAAAAAGATTTTCATTTAATCAGATAATTCATCTAAACATACTATTTCAAACAAACTATGACTAGACTACTACTTGTTGTTTTTACCTTTTTTTTCGGGGGATTGTCATTCGGACAAGCCGTTAGTATCGTAAAAGCAAAAAAAGCAATTGCAGCAAAACAATACGAGAAAGCTGTAAAAATTTGCGAAAAGGGTATCGAAAAAGATCGTTCTTTAACCGAATTGCTTTACATCCGAGCTTGGGCCGAGTTAGAAATGGCTAAAGATCCGAAATTCAATTCGGAAATGAACTACACCAAGGCCTGCTTAAAATCACTCGATAAGGCGGAGATGAAAGATAAAGATAAGGAGTTGAAAGAAGAATATACGTGGCTCTACAAAAGTATCAGCGATCACTATTTATTAGAAGGATTAGAATATTATAGAAGGGATCAATTTTCCAAAGCAATTCCGGTGTTTCAAACGTGTTACGAGTTATCCAAAGATACCGTTGCATACACGCATTTGGGCCTAAGTTTTTTTGAAATAAACAATTTCAAGAGTGCCTTCCCTATTCTTACCAAAGTTTCTGAATGGATGCACAATTCTTGGGAACAAAACACACAAAAACATACATACAACCTAAAAGTATATCAAGAACTAGCAAAATACTATGCCGATCGTAATAACGAGGACAGTTCAATTATATACATTGAATATGGCTTAGACATATTTCCAAACGATATAAAATTAACCCGCACCGCTTTGATTGTAGTAAAAAATAAAATCGAAAAGCTACGCAAAGAATTCGCTTTGAATACTCAATTGTTGAAATGGATCAATATGGGTTTGGTTTATGATAAAAACGATTATTACTTTTTGGATTTACAAAATGATTATTATCTCGAACGGTTAAATTATGTTTTTGTTCGAAATGATTTAAACACTGCAAAGGAAATTGACTCCGCTTTTTTTGCGGATAAAAAGGCCCTATCTCTTAGAAAAGCCAATCAGAAAAAAGACATCTTTTTAACCAATGATAGTTTGTTATTTATCAATGAATGTTTGAAATATTTCATGGCTAAAAACACCGAAAAAGGAATTGTATATTTCTTTTATAAATGGTATCCATTGGTGTTTTCAACTCCACAAATCAATGAAGCAGGACTTGAATCTATTCTCAAAAACCCACCTGCAACCGTTAGCAAACGGTTAATTTTTGCTTTGATCAATCATTCGGTGGTTACATATCCAAAAAACAATCAAATGAAAATCCATAAACAATCCATTTACAACAAATGGAAAAATGGAAACATCAATGAAACTGAGTTTAAATATTTATTCAACTTAAACGATCAATTGAGAGCTGACTTCCCGAAAACCGTTTTGGAATTAAATGCAGATAAAGAACGTTTATTGGTTCGAGCAATTGATACGTTTCTATTGAAAAAGGAAATGGAAATTACTTGGAGCCATTTTAACCGATTGAAAAGAGAATTTCCAAAAAATAGTAGAATTGACAGTTTTGCCAAGAAAATTGCCAAGTTGGACTTTGAAATACGTTACAAAAACACCCGGATTTACAATAAAAAAGTGGGCAATGAAATGAGAGCATTGACTGGATGGGACGGATTATCAAAAAAATGCAACTACGGAAGTATGCCGGATTCTACCGTTCAAAAAGTAACCGATCGAATCAATTATTTCCGTCAAAATGCTGGGGTTAAAGAAATTGTGACCTATAATAAGTTGCAAGCTCAAAAATGCCAAGAGGCTTCAGTTATGTATGCACCTGTTGGGGTTTTTACACGTGAACCAACACCAGAAACCCATTTGTGCTACAGCAATAATGCTGTAGAAGCGGCTCAATTCGGGCAGGCAGTTAAAGACAACAATCCGGCCATTGCTGCTACTGTTTTGATGTCGGATGAAAAAAGCGAAGAACTTTACAACCGTCAGTACATTTTGGCCCCCAATGCCAAATACTACGGATTTGGATCCAGTGAGAATAATAGTGTATTTTGGATGGTAAATCCCAACGACAAGCTATTGGATAGTGCCTTTTATACCAAGAATTTTATTAGTTGGCCCCCACAGGGGTATTGTCCCAAAATGTTCTTATTTGATAAATGGAGTTTTTCTATGATGGGAGATTTGAGTAAAGCTACGGTAGAAATTAGTTCCAAAAGCTTAGATAAAATTAAATGCACATCGGTAAAAGTTGAAAAGGCACCCATGTTACCATTCAGCACATTGATTTTTACCCCCCCCATTCGGGAATCGGAATTCAAAATGCTGCCTGAAGGCGAAACCATTTACATAACCATTACGATTAATCCTAAAAAGATCATCAAGTATCAATTTACTTTGATTGACACCAAATAAAAATTTCGTAGCATTCGATTGATTTTTTAATTAAAATTTCAAATGGGTGGGATTTATATTAAAAAAGTATTATCTTTGCACTCTCGTTTGAGAAGAACATACGAGTCTGCACGCGTGGCGTAATTGGTAGCCGCACCAGACTTAGGATCTGGCGCCGCGAGGCGTGGGGGTTCGAGTCCCTCCGCGTGCACGAACTCAAAAAATGGAACTTCGGGTTCCATTTTTTGTTTAACAGCATTATTAATTCATACGACCGTGAATATCCGTTTAGAAAAACACAGCGATTTAGAAGCTACCGTAGTAGTTGAATTAGAAAAAAACGACTACACTGAAAAAGTTGAAGCACAACTAAAGAAAATCCAAAAATCGGCAAACATTAAAGGATTCCGTCCCGGAAAAGCTCCATTAGGAATGATCCAAAAAATGTATGGAAAATCCGTATTAGCCGATGAAATTCAAAACTTGGCTTCTGAAGCTTTAAACAATTATATAGAAACTGAAAAACTGGAAACTTTAGGTTATCCTATCGGATCAACTCGTATTGACAGTCAATTGGACATTGAAAATAGCGAAAATTTCAGCTTCGCATTTGATTTGGGGATGGCTCCTCAGTTCGAATTGAACTTGAATTCTAAAGACCAATTAGAAAACTTTGAAATTTCTGTTTCTGATAAAGAAGTAGATGAAGATATCGATTATGCTCGTAAACGTCACGCTAAATTAGAAGATGCTGAAGTATCGGATGAAGAAAGCATTGTTTATGCAGAGGTTACCGAATTAAACGATAAAGGTGAAACTTTAGAAGGTGGTGTCGAAAACAAGCCAGTGAGTTTTGTTCCTTCGATGATTGAAGATAAAAAGCTTCAAAAACAATTCGTGGGTGTTTCTAAAGATGCCATAGTTACTGGAGATGTTCGCAAATTGTTCAACGACAACGAAAGCGTTATCAGCAATGCTTTAGGTCTACCTAAAGAAGGCATCAATGACCTTTCTTCTAAATTTAGTATTAAGGTTACAGAAGTTAAGTCGCGTATTTTACCTGAATTAACAGAAGAATACTTCAAAGAAGTATTACCTGGTGAAGAAACTCCTAAAAATGAAGAGGAATACCGCAACCGTGTTAAAACCAATTTAGAGCACTATTACAAGAACGAAGCTTCCTTGTGGTTGGATCATGAAATCGGACATTTAATTATGCAAAAGCATGATTTTAATTTACCCGATGAGTTTTTAAAACGTTGGTTAATAACTACTAAACCTGAACATTACACTGAAAGCAATATCGACGAAAAATATGCTCAAGAAAGAGAAGCACTTAAACGTCGTTTGATCATTGATAAAATTGCAGCAGCTAATGAATTGCAAGCAACTGAAGCTGAAGTAATTGATGAAGCAAAAGTGTACTATGCTGGAATGTATCGTCAATATGGATTGAACATTTCCATGGGTGATGAATTTTTAGCATCTACAGTAATGAAGCGTTTGGAAGAACGTGAATTCGTTATGCAAATGTCAGATCGAGTAATCTACAGAAAAGCTTACGATAAAGTTCGCGAGTTGATTACATTGAAAACCAAAAATGTAAATGTGGAAGAATATTTTAACCACGTAAATAAGCATAAAGAAGCACACGGCGAATAATCGTCCCCAAAAATCAATCGAACAACTCAGAGCGTTTTCAT
>CAZQFZ010000111.1:0-7132 GCA_964592635.1 uncultured Rhizobium sp. | reverse complement strand
CTGATAAATCATTAACAGAATTCCACAGAGAACAATTCGATGCACCTTTTCAGGTGGGTGATTTCTATTTGGGAAAAGTTCGAAAAATTTCTCCCTCACTGAATGCCGCCTTTGTTGACCTTAAATCCGAAAAAGACGGTTTCTTAACCTATTTCGACTTGGGTCCGAACATCAAATCCGTTCAAAAATTCACCAAACTCGTGAGGGAAAACAACAAACTCCCCTCCGATTTGGATGACTTTACATTCGAAGAGCAAACGGTAAAAACTGGAAAAATTGGGCAAACCGTCCGATCTGGAGAACTTTTGCTCGTTCAGGTCATCAAAGAACCTATTGCCAACAAAGGTCCTAAAATTACTTGCGACATCTCCATCCCAGGTAGGTATTTTATTCTCGTACCTTTTTCTAAAACCATTTCCGTTTCAAGAAAAATTGGTAACACCAAAGAAAAATCACGTCTAAAAGACATCGCCTCCAGTATCAAACCTCGAAACTTTGGTGTTATTATTCGAACCGTTTCCGAAGGTGTTGCATTAGAAGAATTGGATCGTGATTTGCGAGAATTGCTTAAAAAATGGGATGACTTAGTGATTGGTCTTAGAAATGCCAAAGTGGGCGAACGAATTACCAACAACGACAATCGCCTAGACGGCTTGTTGCGCGATATCCTCAATGATTCATTCTCCCAAATTTCTACCGACGATCCCGAGGTATTCGCTTCTCTCAAAACCACTGTAGATCGTTACAAATTGGATTCACAAAAAATCCTAAAATTGTATCAAGGGAAAGTTCCCATTTTCGATCAATACGGTATCAACAAACAGATAAAAAACTCCTTTGGTAAAAACGTACCATTCAGCGGAGGTGCCTATCTCGTTATCGAACATACCGAAGCCTTGCATGTTATCGATGTCAATTCAGGTAACACGAGTTTCGATCCTCAAAATAGAGAAGAAAACGTTTTTAAAATAAACTCTGAAGCCGTTACTGAAATTTCACGACAGGTTCGCTTGCGCGATATGGGTGGTATCATCGTAATTGACTTTATTGACATGCGAGATCCCAAGAAGAAGGCTGCATTGCATCAACTTCTTCGCGACGCTATGAGCAAAGACAGGGCCAAACACACCATCTTACCCATGAGTAAATTTGGGTTGGTTCAAATTACTCGTGAGCGGGTTCGTCCGGCATTGGAAATTGCCAATACTGAATTATGCAGCAGTTGTATGGGCACGGGCAGAGCGGATAGCAGTGTTCAGTTGTTGAACAAAATTGAAAACGAGATTTTATATCTATGGGAACAATTGAACCAAAAAACCATCACTTTAAAGGCCAATCCGTTAGTAATTCAGTATTTTAAATCTGGTTTCCCCTCTATGCGTTGGAAATGGTACTTTAAATATAAAAAGTGGTTGCATTTAGAGGCCGACAAACACAGTCCTCTCACCAGTTATTTGATTGTAAACTCAGACAAACAACCTATTTCTCATTGATTTTTTCCGTTTCGGGGGATGTTCATTGCATTTCTAGTTTGAGAGAAATATTCAGATTTATACGGGATTTGTTTTTACAATTTTGTGTGTAAAAAAGCAAAGGCCACCCTGGGGTGGCCTTTGCTTTTTATTGTATTGTAATCTTAACCTTATTTCTCTTTTTGACTTAAAGCGTAAATTACCAATCCAAATCCTATTTTGTTTACCGCATCACCGATGTTGTAAACCACGTCCATAAACGCAGGATCAACACCAGGATTCCAACCAAACAAACCGCCTGGAGTTCCAATGATGTAACCCACTGGATAGATAGCCCATCCAACCAATACGAACCAACCCAAGATGCGAACCGCCGCTTTTACGTTTTCTCCAGCTGTTTCAGCCAATTTCGCTACTTCACCCATCCATACTAGGTACACGATGTAGAAATACGCCAAACCAGAAACTACACCCCAGAATACAGACTGATCGCGACTGATTGTTTCACCGAAATAACCAGTTACTAACATAACTACTGAAGCGAAAATTAATTTCCACATCAATCCAATCTTAGCACCTGCTTTCTTAGTGATTAAATAGAACTCTACACACATCAAGGGAACAGTTAATAACCAATCCACATAACGGAAAAATGTGGGTGATGACTGGTAATCCATGTAGAATCCGCGCATGTAATAGTAGTGCACCGCAGCAATAAATGTGATTAATCCAGAAACCAAAATAGAAGTACGCCAACGTTCTGCAACATTGCGCATTTCAAAGAAGAAGAAAACCGAAGCGGCCATCATAGCCATGGTTCCTACGAAAAATGTGAAGGCCACATAGGAATTCAATCCAGTGCCTGTTAGCAACGCCATCGCATCGGATGCCGCAGCTGTGCTTGTTGTAAGTAAGTTAAACATATTGTTTAGGTTAGGTTGTTGTTGTTTTCAAATATATATTAATATTCATGAAATATTCAAATCATAAATAATTATATTACAATTATTTATGACATTAATATTATCCATTAATTTTGCAATCTATTAACACATACCGACAATAAACACCCACTTTTTACTTTTTGTTTTTCCAATTTGTTTATTTTTTAACCCAATGTTTTTTAAACATTTACAAAATTTAATATTATATCCAACCTATACATAACCAATTTTCTAGTAAAATCAATACTTAACATCATTTTAACATCGATTATGGCTGTGTGAAAATTTTATAAATCCACTCCAAACTTTTTGCAATTTTCCGTAATTCTCCCCTCCTGCTTTACGATTTTTTCATAAAAATCGCATTTTGCATCCTCCATTTTTGAGTTACATTTGACCCCAATTCACCAAATACAAAACACTTTTATCTATAAATCAACCATTATATCCCATAAACCCTTCCCCAACTAACTTAAAATGAACTATGAATCGAACATTACTTTCTAAGTCACTAGGTCTGCTGTTGTTCTTGATTTCTACAATCAATCTATCCAAAGCTCAGCAACAATACCAAACCGTTTCAGGAACAGTTGTAGATAAGGAAACACAAATCCCCATTGAAAACACCTTAATTACGGTCATTCTAGAATCCAATCGCGATTCCATTCGTAAAACCTACACCAACGCCAAAGGTGAATTTTCGCTCAATAAAATTTGGTGGGGTCGAAATGAAGTAACCTTCAACGCAAAAGGCTATATGGATAAATCCATGGGCGGTATAATTGTCACTTCTGGAAAGCAATTGATAATCAATGTAGAACTCGATGCTCAAATTATCCAAGAAATCGATAAAATCAACGAAGTAACAATAACCGCAAAGAAATCCCACGAAACCAACAACGATGGTGCCCTCATTTCGGCACGACTATTTACAGTAGAGGAAACCGATCGCTTTGCTGGAAGTCGTGGCGACCCAGCCCGCATGGCTTCCAATTTTGCTGGTGTTCAAGGAGCAGACGATTCTAGAAACGATATCGTAGTTCGCGGAAATTCTCCCGCTGGAATTCTTTGGAGAATCGAAGGAATCGACATCCCCAACCCCAATCACTTTGCCATTCCAGGTACAACGGGCGGTTCAGTATCCATTATTAACAATAAAATATTGGCTAATTCAGACTTCTTCACCGGTGCTTTTCCTGCTGAATATGGGAATGGTATTTCGGGTGCTTTTGATTTGAAACTCCGTGCTGGAAACACCAAACGACACGAAATAAGCACTCAATTTGGTATTTTGGGATGGGATGGATTGTTTGAAGGTCCCCTAAACAAAAAAGGAGCATCCTACCTGATTACCTACCGCTATTCCACTTTGTCTATGCTCAGTGCATTAAAAGTTCCCATCGGAACGGATGCCGTACCCAACTATCAAGATGCATCATTCCACTTTAAGTTCCCGTTGAAAAACAACGCTAAATTGTCGTTTTTCGGAATTGGCGGTATCAGTAAAATTGATATCCTGATTTCCGATAAGCTCGAGTCTAGTCGCAATTTATATGGTGATAATGATCGTGATCAGTACTTTGGCTCCAGAATGGGAGTGGTGGGTGCTGCTTATCAAAAGCCCATTTCGAGCAAGGCCTACTTCAAAATTGTAGCCAGCTACAACCATCAGAGCGTTAATGCCAACCATTCCTTGGTTTTCAGAACAATATTAGACACTTTTGAACGCGATGGTGAAACATTCAACCGTTTCCGCAACGATTCGTTGATTCCCAACTTAGATTATTTGTTCCGCACCCAGTCGGTGGGTTCGCATGCTTTTGTGAATTATGCAATTAATTCCTCCACAACTTTAAAGTATGGATTGCAGTACACGCATTATATGTACACGTTTTTTGACTCTGCGCGCAACCTGAATCCTACTCTATCCAATTATTGGACTTGGTCCGTTCGTTGGAACGCTCAAGGCACGGGCGACATGTTTCTGCCCTATATTCAGTTGAAAAACCGTTGGTCGAGGAGTTTGACCACCGTTTTGGGGGTACAATCACAGATTTTCCGTATTGCATACACTCCCTATAATTCTTCTTTCGGGGGAAGTCCAGAATCGCATTGGTCTCAAGCGTGGATTTTACCAAGATTTTCGGCTCGCTATCAATTAGATAAGCGCAATTCTTTCAACTTTGGAACAGGGATACACGCTCAAAATCAATCCGCATACATCTATTTCTACAACAAACCAGGGCAAATCCAACCTCATAATTTAAATATGGGATTAACCAAATCTGCGCACTACATTTTGGGTTGGGACCACCAATTGGGTAAAGCCAGTCGCATCAAAGTAGAAACCTACTACCAAAATTTGTGGGGCATACCCATCGAAAAATTGGATTCATTGGGCAGAGGTTCGTCGTTTAGTTTAGCCAATACGGGTTCTGGTTTCAGTCGCTTTTTCCCGGGGGATTTACACAATGAAGGTGTTGGGTATAATTACGGGTTGGAGTTGACCGTTGAGAAATTCTTCTCCAAAGGGTTCTATTATTTGTTTTCGGGAAGTGTTTTTGATGCTGAATACAAAGGAAGCGATGGTAATTGGAGAAACAGTGATTTCAATACCGACTATGCCATGAATGCCTTGATTGCAAAAGAATTCACCATCAAGAAAAACCATTTAATCAACATTGGGGGCAAGGCCACATTTGCTGGCGCCCGCAGGTTCTCTCCTATTGATTCGGCCGCATCGGTAAATAATCGTGAATATGTTGAACTTGATGCGCAGAAAAACACCCAGCGTTTCGACAAGCCGTATATGCGATTCGACCTGAGAATCAGTTACCGAATCAATTCAAAGAAGGTTTCTCATGAAATTGCATTCGACTTCATCAACATCACCAACAACAAAAACATTTTGAACTACACATACATCAATGAACCTCCTTACCGCAGAGTTTCGTATCAGTTGGGATTGTTGCCATTGTTTTATTACAAAATGGATTTCGCGTTGTAACCAATTCTTACAAGCGAAATAGGAATACCCTATTGGTTTACGATTGATGCCAAATACCATGCACTGTTAACATTGTCTATTCAACAATACATGTGCAAAACCCCGGACCTCGGTTCGGGGTTTGTTTTTTATTTTCGTAGCTATGAGTAAACTGGGGTATTTGTCGGTAGTATCGTTGATTCTATTTTCCTGTGTTAGTAAAAAACAGTATCAAACGTTGCAAGGAACATTGGATTCCACTCGCGTGATTTTCGAAACCAATGAAACCATTTGTTCTCACACCAAAGATTCTTTAACCACTTTGATTAAGAACTTCGAAGTAAGCACTGAAAACCAACGATTGAAAATTTCAGCTTTGCGCGATAGCATTGTCATAACCAACAATGAACTTAAAGAAAGCAAAACATATATAAAAGGATTGGGCGAAGACATCAACGAAAAACAACGTCGTATGTTTAAGGATATTGATGAAAAAAATAAAGCCATTCAAAATAAAGAATTGCAATTGAGCGATGCACTTGCACAAGCAGAAAAGGAACGCCTTCGTTTGGAAATTCTGAGAAAGGACTTAGAAGCGGCATCCCAAAGAATGAAGGAACTCGAAGCGGAGCTTCGTAGAAAAGACAGCGCAGTACTAATGCTCAAAGAAGCCATCATGAAAGCGCTTGCGGGTTTTGAAGAACTCGATGTTAAAGTAGAATACCGCAATGGCAAAGTGTATGTTATTCTACCTGAAAAGCTACTCTTTAAAAGCGGCAGTACTACCGTTGATGCCAAAGGAATTGAAGCACTGAACCAAATTTCAATCGCACTCATGAAACAAAAAGATGTTCAAATTAGTATTGAAGGACACACCGACAATATTCCGATGAACAGCGATAAAATCAAAGACAATTGGGATCTCAGCGTATTACGCGCTACTAGCATGTCGAAAATCATGATTCAACAGGGAATTGCTGCAAAACGCATCACGGCTATGGGCAGAGGTGAAACGATGCCGGTTGCCAGCAACGACACCCCGGAGGGAAGAGCAAAAAATCGTCGTACTGAAATCATTCTTACTCCTCAATTGGATAAAATTCTTCAAATTTTAAATAATTAATTTTCAAAATTGGCCATCATTATCGCATACATAGAGAGCCATAAGAACAAGCTCATCGATGAACTGTGCGACGAATATGTGAAGAAAACTCAGGGTAGTTTTGCCATGAAGCTCCTAAAGTTAGAATCCTCCAAGGTGCAGATCCCTGAAAAACAACAGGAACTCGAAACTCAATCGTTACTCAGTAAGTTAAAACCGGGCGATAAGCTGATTTTATGTGATGAAACGGGAAACAGTTATACATCTCCTGCCTTTTCAAAGTTTTTATCCAAACAACTTTCTGAGTCGCGTGGGAATATTTTCATTGCCATAGGCGGTGCTTACGGATTTAGCCGGAGCATTTTAGACCACTATCCAAAAATTAAATTGAGTGATTTTGTTTTTCCCCATCAAATTGCTCGATTGGTTCTAGTTGAACAAGTGTATAGAGCGTTTCAAATCGACAAAGGCACCGGGTATCATCATTGATCAGCACAAACCGCACCCCAAGTTTTGCAGAAATTGCAAAACGAAACTAGTACCACCCATGTAACCGCCACAAACCGAACTCCGGTTTTGCAGAAATTGCAAAACGAAACTAGTACCACCCATGTAACCGCCACAAACC
>CAZQFZ010000110.1:0-7165 GCA_964592635.1 uncultured Rhizobium sp. | reverse complement strand
CGGGTTAGTAGTGGTTTTATTGGTTTGCAATTGTTTTTAAATTCATTTCTGCTACGGGTTAGTAGTGGTTTTATTGGTTTGTTTTTGTTTTTATTTTCAGTTGGTTTTAAATCGAGTATTGCACAAACAAATACAACATCGAATTCAGTGTCACCTACTTTGTTAAATACATTAAATAAATCGAGTGAAAAGTATGATATAAAACGAGTTGATATTCCAATAAAAGTGGATGGTATCTTGTCTGATTCAGCTTGGAAAGTAGTAAATTTTACAGGTGATTTTTGGCAGCATTTTCCTTATGATACATCAAGGGCGAAATCCAATACACGATTTGCGCTTTGCTACAGTGAGAAATTTTTATATGTGGCTGTAATTTGTCAAAATAAGGATGCAAAAAAACCTTTTGTTATAAATAATTTGAAACGCGACTTTTCCGTATTAACCAACGATGCGGTTGTGATTACTTTATCCCCCTTCCTCGACGGACAGAATGGGTTTTCCTTTGGTGTAACTCCATATAATGCTCAACGAGAAGGTGCAGTTGAAAATGGGGGAACTTTTGGAGTTACAACCGCTTGGGATCAAGTGTGGTATAGTGAAACACATATATTTGATGATTATTGGACAGTTGAAATGTCCATCCCTTTTTCATCAATAAGATTCAATCCTGAGTCCAAAACATGGGGGGTAAATGTGGCGCGCATGGATTATAAATCAAATGAAATTAGTACGTTTAAACGAGTTCCTCGGAATTTTAATATAAGTAGCTTGGTTTTTGTTGATACACTTCGATTCAGTAGTTTGCCAGCGAAGCGTATGAATCGGGTGATAGTGCCTTATATTTCGAATGTTACATCCCAACAAAAGAACAGTTCCCCTTGGGTGCATCAACCTAGAATTGGGTTTGATGCGAAAATTGGTTTGACACAAAGTTTGAATCTCGATGTTACAGTGAATCCTGATTTTGCGAATGTGGATGTGGACGCCCAACAAATAAATTTGACCAGATATAGTTTATTTTTTCCTGAAAGAAGACAATTTTTTATTGAAAATAGTGATTTGTTTGCAAATTTTGGGTTTAGGCAAATTCGTCCATTTTTCTCTAGAAAAATTGGTTTAACGTCTAAGGGTACTAATATTCCCATTAGTTATGGGCTTCGACTTTCTGGGAAATATGGTAATAAATTTCGTTTGGGTTTAATGAATGTAACAACTGCAACTGATGGAATCAATGCAGTTGATCCCATTAATTATTCCATTCTTGCGGTTCAAAGAAAGGTGTTAAAAGCATCAAACATCGGATTTATTTGGGTACATGATCAGGTTTTAGGTCAGCAAAATTCCAATTATAACTCTGTTTTAGGCACGGAGTTTAATTTACTTACTTCTAATAATCGCTATGCTGGTAAAGCATTCATTCAAAAGTCCATTTATCCGGGACTTAAAATGGATCGAGGGTATGCACATGCAACCTGGTTTTTGTATAAAACATTGGATTGGATGCTTATGTGGAATCATGAATACGTGAGTAAACTGTATTCAGCTAGAACGGGTTTTGTTCCCCGAATCGACAATTACGATCCCGTGTCGAAAAAGATAATCAAAATGGATTATTGGCGATTGGAACCGGAAGTTAAACGCACTTTCTATCCTTCGGGCAATGGCAAAATAAACAATTACTCCTTTTATATTTACAACAGCAGTTATTATGATAGCTCATTTGATTTAACTGAATCTATTACCCAATTCGCTGCTGAGGTTTACTTTCAAAATGGTTCGTTTGTGCGGGGCTTTATTCATCAAGATTATTATGATTTATTTTTGCCATTTCGACCGCCTGTAGCATTAAAGAATGGTGGTTTTTTTGATGGCCGACATCGTTGGTTGGCTGGAAATATATCTTTTGAAACCAACAACAGAAAGCGGTTGAGCTTATTGGGTGAGTTTGATTATGGGGGATATTTTATTGGTCAGAAAGCTGAGTATTCTGGTACTTTGAATTGGCGTGTGAAAGGCATGGGTAGAAAACGCATACCTCGAATTTTCATTGCTGCTAATTTTAGACATATCGATTTCTTTTTAGCAGATAGCGGTAATTATCGTATTGATCTTATCGGCCTAAAAACGGAATATACAATTAGTACAACTAGTTATGTTACCGGATATTGGCAATTAAATGCACAGAATAAATTGATGAATATGAATTTAAGGTATCAGTGGAGGTATAGACCTATGAGTGATTTATTTGTGGTTTTTTCACAAAATTGGGATCAGACTCTGATCTTGCCGAATAAACCGAATCAAATGGAAAATTGGATGCTTGGCGGACGCAGTTTAGCGGTAAAGCTCAACTTTTGGTTTTGATTTAAAATCCATCACCGTCAAAAAGATTTCCTATACCACCTAAAATGCTACCTTCTTCTCTACGTCCTCCCGGTTGTGCATAACTTAGAATTCTGCCTGCTAAGCGACTAACAGGTAGGCTTTGTAACCAAACCTTCCCTGGACCCCTAAGTACTGCAAAAAACAATCCTTCGCCACCAAAAACAGCATTTTTAATCCCTTTTACAAATTGAATATCGTAATCTACACCTCCAGTGAAAGCTACGATACAACCGGTATCAACGCGCAACGATTCGCCTGGTTTTAGATCTCTTTCAATGATATATCCACCTGCGTGAACAAAGGCCATGCCATCACCTTCTAGTTTTTCCATAATAAAGCCTTCTCCACCAAATAAACCGGTACCCAATTTTCGTTGAAATTCAATCCCAACAGATACGCCTTTAGCAGCGCATAAAAAGGCATCTTTTTGACAAATTACTTTGTTGCCTAATTGATTCAAGTTTAAGGGAACAATTTTACCCGCATAAGGTGCTGCGAAAGTTACGCTGCTCTTATTATATCCGTGGTTTGTAAATGCTGTCATGAATAAGCTTTCACCTACCAATAAGCGTTTACCTGCACCCATCAACTTTCCCAGCAATCCACTAGATTGTTGACTACTTCCATCGCCAAAAATGGTTTCCATTTCAATACCGTTATCCATGTACATAAATGATCCGGATTCGGCAATTACAGTTTCCTGTGGATCTAATTCAATTTGAACGCACTGCATTTCTTCGCCATGCAAAACGTAATCTATTTCGTGATTATTGATCATTTGTATGTTTTTTTAGTGCTAAAATGGAAAAATCAGTAGGTTCAGCAACAATAGTATTACTCAAAAATCCGAGTCCAGCTATTTCCATGTCAACAATATCACCATCTTGTAACCATTGAGGTTTAAAATTTGGATCATTTAGTAATCCAGTACCATTTAATTCAAGAAAGCAACCCGTTCCAACGGTTCCAGAGCCAATTACATCCCCAGGAAGAATATCTACACCATAAGCGCAGCGTTCTATGATTTCTGCAAACGTCCAATCCATATCGCCCATATTACCTTCGCTCACTTGTACACCGTTCACCCAACATTTCATAGATAAATTGTAATTATTTCCTACATGTCCTGGTTTCGCTGGGATTTTAAAGGGCTCTAATTCATCTGGAGTTACCAACCAAGGACCAATTACGGTACTAAAATCCTTACCTTTTGCAGGGCCTAAATTAAGTAACATTTCTTCCATCTGAAGGGTGCGCGCACTCATATCATTCATAATCATGTAGCCTGCAATGTATTCATCGGCTTCTGCTGCGGTAATATTTCTTCCTTTTTTACCGATAACAATGGCAGCTTCCAATTCAAAATCCAATTTTTGAAAATGATCGGGCATGCAACGAATTTCGCCTGGACCTTGAATTGCGTTGTGATTGGTGAAATAGAAAATGGGGTATTGGTCGAATTCTTCAATCATTGGCACTTTTCTGTTTCTACGAGCTGCAGCTACGTGTTGACGAAATGCATAACCATCTCTGCAGGATGTAGGTTCAGGTACAGGTGCAAGTAGATTGGATTCTGTTAATGCGGTTGCCAAATCCTGAAAATTACCATTCTTTATAGCAGTTTCTACATCTTTTGCCAAGGCTTTGTTCTCTTCCCAAGATTGTAACATGCTGCGCATGTCTGCGGGAATTTTAGGATTAATTTTATTCAATGGATAAATTGAATCATGAACCAAGATTCCGGTCGAGGGTGTGCCTTGGTAGATGTAAGTAACTAATTTCATGGTACTACAAAAATAGTGAATCAAAATATTTGTTTTGATGCTTCTTTGAATGGAAATTTGAATATTCATTATAGCACATGTCAATTTTTAAAATTTTAGTAACAGGAAGCAATGGTTTGTTGGGGCAGAAACTAACGGATCTATTGATAAATAAGGCGGATGTACAACTAATAGCAACAGCGCGTGGCGAAAATAGAAATCCCAACAAATCAGGATATATCTACGAAGAATTAGATATTCTCGATGAGGATGCAACCAGAAGTGTAATTGAAAAACACCGACCCAATTGCGTAATTCATGCCGCAGCCATGACCCAAGTAGATGACTGTGAAACAAAACAATTGGAATGTATTCGATTAAATATTAATACAGTAGAACATTTACTTGAATTAAGTGTTGAATTTAAATTTAGATTGGTACATTTAAGTACTGACTTTATTTTCGATGGAACAAAACCCATGCTTACGGAGGAGGAATTGCCTCGCCCATTGAGTTTTTACGGATGGAGTAAGCAAGAAGCAGAAAGTCGAATCCTTGAATATGGCGAGAATTATGCCATTTTGAGAACAGTTTTGGTTTATGGTAAAGTGGCAGACATGAGTCGTAGTAATATTATTTTATGGGCGTATAACGTTTTAAAAGATCAAAAACCAGCTAAAGTCGTAGACGATCAGTTTAGAACACCTACATTGGCTGAGGATTTGGCGGAAGGTTGTTATTTGGCTGCTATTAGTAACCAAAATGGTATATTTAATATTGCTGGAAAGGATTTCTTGAGCATTTATGAATTAGTTGAAAAGGTGGCAGAAATGTATGATTTCAGCATGAAAAATATTGAGAGAGTGTCTAGTTCTACTTTAAATCAACCCGCTAAAAGACCCCCAATTACGGGTTTAAATATTGAAAAGGCTCGAAATGTTTTGAATTATGAACCTCATTCTTTGGAGTATGGTATTCGGTTATGCTTGGAACAAGTAGATTAGGTTTTTTATTCTTAGGGTAGTTCCAAGATTTATATTGTGATGTAATTTCATTTCTTTACCGTTTAAAACACCTAATTTTGAATCAATGGATTCAGATTTTAAATGCGGTTTTGTTAGTATTATAGGAATGCCCAATGCGGGTAAAAGCACACTTTATAATCGTTTATTGGGAGAAGCACTTGCCATCGTAAATCCCAAGGCACAAACTACGAGACACCGAATTTTAGGAGTAAAAAATGGAGATGGTCATCAGATTGTATATTCAGATACTCCTGGAGTGCTGGTGAAAACAAGTTACAAAATGCATGAACAAATGATGCATTTCGTAAATGAATCAGTTCATGATTCAGATGTATTGATTCTACTGATCGATATAACCTCAGATAAGTTCAGTGAAGAAATTACCGATAAATTCAACAGAGCTAAAGCAAAGAAAATCCTAGCGTTGAATAAAGTGGATCTGAGTAATCAAGAAAAGCTTGAAGCGGTTTTAAATCAAATAAAAGAAAGATTTACCGCCGATATTTATCTGCCCATTTCTGCGGAACACGGATTTCAAACGGAAATATTGGAAGACTATATTGTAAAAATGCTTCCAAATCATCCCCCATATTATCCAGCTGATCAATTAACAGATCGGTCAGAACGATTCTTTGTAAATGAAATCATTCGGAATAATATGCTTAAATTATACGATGAGGAAATACCTTATGCCAGTGAAGTGGTTACTCTTGCTTTCAAGGAAAATTCCAAAATTATTCGAATGAGTTGTGAGATTATTGTGGAACGTGATTCTCAAAAGCCCATAATCATTGGTAAAAATGGTTCCAAAATTAAGGCCTTAGGTACGGATGCTCGTAAGGAGTTAGAGGCGTTTTTCGGTAAACAAGTATATATCGAATTGTTTGTTAAAGTTCGGGAAGACTGGAGAAACAACAAGAATATGTTGCGACAATTCGGTTACGAACCGGATTAAATCTATTAATCACAGTAAATTATGCTTTTTCGTTTTGTTTTTTTCACCGTTTTTTGGGGACTTACAAATCACCTAGTGGCCCAACAAGTTGTTTTAAAAACATCGAAAGTTTATTTTAGAAAGTTTCAGTCTAGTTCTGTTAGAATTGAATTTTTGGAGCCAAAGACTTCGAATAATGAAGTAATCTTATTTCTGCCGGGTTGGAATTATCCTGCTACTGATTGGCGATTAAAAACCTCTGTTGTTGATTCGGCCTTGATGAGAGGTTTTTCCGTTTTGCTGGTAGATATGGGGAAAAGTGTATATATGGACAGCATCTACCCACAAGCACGGATGGATTATAAGAATTTTCCTACTCGCAATTGGTTGTGGAATTCCATATTAGCGGAGTATAAATCAAGAGGTTGGTTTGTGGATTTTCCAAATACTTCGAAGCCAAAAACCCACGTATTTGGTTTGTCGACAGGTGCTCGTGGTGCAGCATTGTTGTTTTTAGATCATCCTACAGCTTTTTCTAATGTTGTATTGCTTAGTGGGGATTATGATCCATTGTTGGATAAAAAAGATGCATTATTGACCAATTCACTGGGCGCCTATAATCAGTACCCAAATCGATGGGAAATGGGTAGCAATAATATTCAGTTTCGATTTTTGCAATTATGTAAAAAAATAAATGCAGACTCAATGAATGATGTTAAGTTAAAAGTTGCCTCAAATGATACGTTAATCACTATTTCTCGTGTGGTAAATATATTTGTTTCCCATGGATTGAAAGACCCTATAGTTTCCTCGAAACATTCAATTCAGTTGTTTGAGAGTATAACGAACAACTGCATAGACAGCACGAATGAGAATTTTAGTTTTTACGATAATCCAACTCAGAATACAATACGAAATTCATTTAATATCCAAACTCAGCAATCTGCAGTAGTTAAAATGCGAATGAATGCTTGGTTTGACTTTAATGGTTATCATGACTATTCCTTTTGGGAAAAAGCATCATTGATGGCTTGGACAGAATTGTTTCAATCAAGGTA
>CAZQFZ010000109.1:0-7216 GCA_964592635.1 uncultured Rhizobium sp. | reverse complement strand
AGGGATTCTGTGGTTTTATCGTTCATAAAAAACCAGGCAACCGTGCTGGTCATAACAATAAAAATAATCGGTGTTACAGGATAACCGAATGCTCGATACGTATCGGGTTTTCCATGCGTGAATCGCATTTTTATCATCCCCAAAACCGTTAACAATGTAAATAAGCTCAAGGTAAATGCTACATAATAAATCAAGGATTCAAAATCCATGGTAAATAACATCACCAAACTCATTATTCCTTGAAAAACAATGGCATTTTGAGGCGATCCTTGACCATTTTCTATAGCCAATTTGCGACCAACATTCATACGTTCGAACATGGATTTCAATACACGAGGCCCCGTAAAAATCATACTAGATATGGTTGAAACCAATAAAATACTGATGACTCCACCCATTAAACTTCCAATGGTATTCCCAAATAATGCCTGAGCAGCCACCAAACCCACTTCTTTCTTTCCTACCAAATTTCCCCAATCTGTAGAAAACATAAAAACGTAGTTCAACAATAAATACAAAACCATAACGACCGATGTACCTAAAACAATACTTCTTGTCAGGTTTTTATGAGGATCTTTTACGCTACCTGCGATATAAGCAGTTGCATTCCATCCGCTGTATGCAAATGAAACCCAAACCAGTCCCACTGAAAATGCGGGCATAAACCATGTTCCACTCCAAATTTCTTTCAAGGAATCAACTGAAGGTAAAAATGATACAATCTGATTACCGTAGGTGAGTATTTTGGAAGAATCTCGAAAAATAAATCCAAAAACTACAAATGTCAAAATGATCATTACTTTGGCAAGAGTGGATATGCGTTGGAAAAACAGTCCCCATTTAACACTTTTAATGTGAATCAAGGTAATACCAATGATGACCAATGCACCCATCCATTTACCCCAGAGACTTCCATCCCCCGAAAGGCCAAAAATACCTTCCAAATATGCACCTAAAGCCAGGGCTGCACCAGCCACTGGGGCGGTAAAGCCCACGGTTGTACTCACAAATCCTGCCATGAATCCCACCGAAGGATGAAACAATTCCGATAAAAAATAAAATTCTCCACCGTCTCTGGGCATTCGATTGGCTAATTCCGCGTAACAAAACGCCCCGGTTAAGGCAATTAATCCCCCGAAAACCCAAAGCATAAGCAGCGTAAAACCATTTTGAATACTAAATAGCTGATATCCCAAACTGGTAAAAACGCCCGTTCCCACCATATTCGCAACCACTATACTCGTGGCAGACCAAAAGTCAATTGTACGTTTAGATTCTGAACTCATTGAAACCTCAATATTACAACGGAAATTGGGAACTTCGGTGTAATTAGCATGGCTGACTTTGTTGCTTTGCCGTTAATGCACTTATTTTGCCGTATGATTTCTAATGATCCCCGTTTTCTAACCATCGATATTCACACGCATATTCTTCCCTCGGATCTACCCAAATGGAAGGAAAAATTTGGATATGGTGAATTCATTACACTCGAACACCATAAACCCTGTTGTGCTAAAATGATGATGGATGGCGATTTCTTCCGAGAAATTGAAAATAACTGCTGGGATGCAGATCAACGAATTCATGAATGCAACAACTTTCATGTGGATGTTCAAGTTCTAAGCACCGTGCCAGTTATGTTCAGCTATTGGGCAGAGCCTAAGCATACACTAGAAATTGCCAAATACTTGAACAACCATATTGCCGATATCGTTCAACGTTATCCGAAGCGATTTGTTGGTTTGGGAACCTTACCCATGCAGCATACCGAATTAGCCATTCAAGAGCTACGTCGCTGCAAAGAGATCGGTCTAAAAGGAATTCAAATTGGATCACATATTAATGATTGGAATCTGAATGAACCGGCATTATTCCCCATTTTCGAAGCCATGCAGGACTTAGATATGGCATTGTTCGTGCATCCTTGGTGGTATTCGGCCAAAGTAAAAATGCCCAAATATTGGTTGCCTTGGCTGGTGGGCATGCCTGCCGAAACTTCGTTGGCTATTTGTTCTATGATTTTCGGGGGAATTTTTGAACGTCTTCCCAATTTAAGAGTTGCATTCGCGCATGGAGGTGGTGCATTTCCCGCAACTTTAGGGAGAATTGAACACGGTTGGCAAGCACGTCCAGATTTAGTAGCCGTGGATAATGTTCACAATCCCAAGAAATATATGGGTCAATTCTGGTTCGATAGTCTCGTTCACGATCCAAAAATGTTACAGATGATTGTTGATCTTGCCGGTAAAGAACGCGTTTGCTTAGGAACCGATTATCCTTTCCCGTTGGGCGAAGACATTCCAGGAGAATTAATCAAAAATAGCGGTTTGGATTTAAATACTCAGGAATGGTTATTGGGAAAATCAGCATTGGAATGGCTGAATATGAAACCTACGGACTTCTAATTAAATTTCGGAAAATAACACACATCCGACACACACTGTAAAATAAACGACGGATTTTCTCCCTAGTTTTTATTTTGAACTTTGTTTTATCTATCTTCGAAGAAATGAAATCTAAGTTCAATACCCTGCCCTTTTTTGTTGCATTTAGTGCTGCTTTCCTTTTGCAACTTTCTTCGTTTGCACAGATCAATCCCAAATCCGATTTTTTTAAACCCGGTGTATTTTCTAAAAAGTCTTCCCAAAAAATAGTGACTTCCATGTTAATGATGGGACAACCCATGGACATGAAAATGGATATGGATTATGAAATGGGTGTAAAAGTACTTCCTCCAAAAGGAAAAGAACAGCTAATTACGGTTTCATTTAAAAAAGCTACCGGTCAAATGGAACAAGGCGGCAACAAACAAGATATTCCCATGGATATTAAAGCGATGGGAGAATTTAAAATTTACACCGATAAAAATGGCGTTGTTACTCAAGTTGAAGGAAATACTGAAGTTCTTCAAAGTTTGCAACAAAGCGGTATGGGTGGATTTGTTACCGAAAAACCCTATTCCCAGTACATTTTTGTAAAAGAAACAAAGAAAATTGGCGATTCTTGGATTGATTCCACCTTGGCAGATAAACTATTGATAAACCATTATAAATACATTGCAAACAGCGGCGGAAACGCAGTATTAGAAGTAGTTTCCGATATCCACATGATTAACGATATGGAACAGCAAGGTATGAGTATTCATCAAGACTTGAAAGGCACATTAAAAGGCCAAGTATTAGTTGACAGAAAATCCAATATGATTGTTAAAACGGAAGGCAAAATGCACGTAGAAGGAACCATGGAAACCATGGGTCAAATGATACCATTAACCATTGATTCCGACATGACTGAAATCGTTGAATAGTATTCGCATCGAATTGTTTTTCCATATTTAAACAATTTTAACTCGCGTTTTTCTACTTAAATATTCAACTGTTTTACTGCCTCTAAGCTAAATCCTTTAGACAACAAATAGCGCATCAACTTGACTTTTTGCGTGTATTCCAATGGGGTTTCACCGTTCAATATGGATTCAGCAATTTCCTCGTTTCTTAATAAAATTTTCAACTTTTTAAAAGCAGTTTCTTTCAATTTGTTTTGGGTAGCCTCATCCGAAATTTGATCCAATGCAAGTAAAACTAACTTTTCGGAAACTCCCTGCCGCATCAAACCTTGTCGGATCTTGGTCTTTCCCCAGCCTTTGATTTTGAACTTTCCTCGAGCATAAGCCAAAGCAAATCGCTGCTCATTAATGAAGTTATTCTGAATCATTTCAATCAGTAAATCCTCCGATTCTTCTTTATTCAAGCCATAATCACGGCATTTTTCTACTACTTGCTTTTGGCTACGCTCTTGATAAGCGCAGAATTTTTCCAATTTTTTTCGAGCTGTGGGGATGTCCAATCGCTTCGGCTTCGCTTCATTATATTCACCTGTATTACGATTCCAGCTCATTATTGCAAAAATACACGAAAATGTAGTCTCTAATATTTTACAATACACGTTATTACGAATTTGTGGATCCATTCCAACCATAGTTTCCATAAATCCTTATAAACTGCTGACAGATTTTCAGCTAACACGATTTTCATCCCCAAAAACAAAAAAATCTGACAAACCAATGCCTCTCCAAAGGCTTTGAACCTGAGCAAACTGACACTTTTTCATATTTCATTCATTGGAACAGTCTTTGATGCTTGCCAAAGCATGAAACAAGGTCAAATTTCTGTTCAATCTGAAAATATTTTTCCCATAATTAAGAAGTTCTTGTACACGGATCAAGAAATCTTCTTGAGGGAATTGGTGAGTAATGCCGTAGATGCAACTAAAAAAATTCAAACTCTTTCACGAATCGGTGAATATTCGGAAGAATTGGGCGAGTTAAAAGTTGTAGTAAGCATTGATGAAAAAGAAAAAACCATTACCATTTCCGACTCCGGTGTGGGGATGACCGAAGATGAAATCGAAAAATACATCACGCAATTAGCTTTTTCTGGGGCTACTGAGTTTGTGGAAAAATGGAAAGATAAAGAACCCGAGCAAATGATTGGTCACTTTGGCTTGGGATTCTACTCCGCATTTATGGTAGCCAAAAATGTAACCATTATTTCTAAGTCTTTCCAAAAAGATACTCAAGCTGCTGAGTGGAATTGCGATGGTACTACTTCCTACACATTACAAAAAGGCAACCGCGAACATCGTGGAACCGATATTATTTTGCACTTAACCGATGAGGACTCTGAAACCTATTTGAGCAAGTGGAAAATCCGCGAACTTTTAAGAAAATATTGTCGTTTTCTGCCCATACCCATTGAATTTGACGGAGAAGTTATCAACAACACCCATCCTATATGGACCAAAAAGCCATCGGAATTGCAAGATGAGGATTACAAGAAATTCTTTGAGGAATTGTATCCCATGCAAGAAGCTCCTTTATTCCACATTCACATCAACACAGATTATCCATTTAACTTAACCGGTGTATTGTTCTTCCCCAAGATTAACCATGCAATTGATAATCGTAAAGACCGAGTTCAATTGTATAGCAATCAGGTTTTTGTAACGGAGGATGTAAAAGATGTATTACCTGAATTCTTGGTCCTTTTACAAGGGGTTGTAGATTCACCAGATATCCCATTGAACGTTTCTAGAAGTGCATTGCAGAGCGATAGTAACGTTAAAAAAATTACCGCTCACATCTCTAAAAAAGTAAGCGATAAATTACAGGAATTATTCAATGCAAATCGAGAAGATTTTGAAAGCAAATGGGAGTATTTGGACTTAATTGTTAAGTATGGAATGCTGTCTGACGACAAATTTGCCGAGCGAACCAAGGACTTTTGTTTGGTTAAAACAACCGAAAATAAGTTACACACCATTCAAGAATGGATCGACGTTTGCAAAGTAAATCAAACCGATAAAAATGGTGAAACGATAGTATTGTACACCACTGATTCACAAGCTCAACACATGAGCATCAAATCAGTTACAGATGCAGGATATCAAGTTATTCAGTTAAATGGTCCATTGGATGTACACTTTGCCGGATTTGCTGAATCTAAATTTGAAAAGGTAAAATTCAAAGGGGTGGATAGCGCACCCGTAAATCAATTAATTGAAAAAGACGAAACTATTGAGTCTGTATTAAGCAAGGAGGACCAAGAAACCGTTGAAAAATCAGTTAAATCATTGGTAAATGAAGTTGCATTTGATGTAAAAATTGAATCCTTACCTCCACAACAAGAGTTTATTAGCATTCATAAAAATGAATGGGAACGAAGAATGGAAGAATACGCAAAAATGGGACAAGGAATGCCATTTGGTGATATGGGATTGAAAAAACATACATTAATTATCAATTCCAATCATCCTTTAGCTTCTAAGATTTTGACTCAGAGTGAGGAAGCAAAAACGGATACTGTTCAATATTGCATTGATTTAGCTTTGTTAGAGAAGAACATGTTAAGTGGAGCGGCCTTAGAGCGCTTTATATCTAAAGCCAAGAATTTGATTCAGTAATCAAATTAATTTTATACATTGAAAAGGGCCGTAATCTAAGTTACGGCCTTTTTAATGTTACCACTGTAATTTCAGGAAAAATACCCATCCGACCAGGATATCCCAAATAACCGAATCCACGGTTAACGTACAAATATTGTTTACCCTCTTTGTACAAATCCATCCATTCTTTGTAAATATACTTCGCTGGACTCCATCTGTAAAACTTCGTATCCACCCCAAATTGCATTCCATGAGTATGACCACTAAAAGTAGCTCTGATTTCAGGCTGAGATCCCAAAACTTGTTCACGCCAATGAGAAGGATCATGAGATAAAAGCAACTTAATCGAAATATCTTCAGTGCCCGTTAATGCTTGCTTTAAATTGCCATATTTAGGAAATCTGCCTTTTGCACTCCAATTTTCGACCCCAACAATGGCGATTTTTTGTCCGTTACGTTCTAAAATTCTATTTTCATCTAGCAAAAGATCCCAGCCCATTTTTTTGTGGTGACCGTACATTTGGAGCATATTTTGATGTTTAGATTCTAAAGAATCCCAGATCACATAATCGCCATAATCATGATTTCCCAAAATGGAAAAAACACCATTTTTAGCTCTAATTTTCCCAAAAACATCGGTCCAACTCTCAGCTTCTTTAGACGTATCGTTGACGAGATCACCGGTAAAAAACACAGCATCTGCATTTTGTTCATTAATTAATTGAATTCCTTTTTCCACGGCTTCACGGTCCCAAAAACTTCCGCAGTGAATATCAGAAATCTGCACAATTTTAAACCCGTCGAAAGCTTCAGGTAAACCATCAATTTTCAACGTTCTCTTCCGTACCACATAGTTATGTGCGCCTTTAACAACTCCCCAGATTGCATTTCCTAAAAAGGCCAATCCAATTCCCAATCCCAACCAATTTAAAAATTTTGAACGAGAAATACCGCCATTTGCTGAGGGCTCGAACCCAGCGGGATTCTTTGTCCAACTCGTTTTAATATCACTAAATAACCATTGAACAAATCGTTGAATGTCATCAATCAGGAGAAATAACACCCAGATAAGTTTCACCATAATTACAGCGAATGCAAGTGCGCCAATAAATCGCATGGTAATGCTAGAAACCGGAACTTGTGTTAATCGAACTGCTGTAAAAAAAACAACCATCCCAACTGAATATCCCCAATAAATCCAAGCAACCAATTTTCGGATTCCCGGGCTAAAATTCTTAATCAGCAATTTTACACCTTGCCAACAATAAATATC
>CAZQFZ010000108.1:6108-7244 GCA_964592635.1 uncultured Rhizobium sp. | reverse complement strand
GGTATGTAAGTTGTTTTGCCGTAAATCCCCGAAAAATAATCGGTTTCCATAGGCGAAATGGCAGCTATTCCATGAACTTGATGAAGTACTTTTTCGTAGCGCTTAAGTCGCCAAGCTTCCCACAAAAAGAATAATTTTTTCAACCAAAAATGCTCAGCAATGGCCAAAGCGTTGTAGTAGTTGTGCTCCACGTTATGAGCCCTTACTACCATTTTTCGGCCTTGTAGATCCGGATGATTCACAAAAAAGGTGGTGTGCAATCCCTCAAACAAAATGGGGGAATTGTCTTGTTTCAATCGCTCCAACAATTGAAAATCGCTTCGGGTGCTCACAATATAAGGTAGCATGCCCCAAAATGGGTTTCCTCCTTTTCGGGGATAATAATACAGTTGATCAACAGAATCTTCTAACTCCTTAGATAAACTCTTTCCATCGTACAAGTAAACATGAAGCGTAACCTTTATACCTAAGTTTCTAAGGGATACTAATTTGAAATACATATCGGTCGAACCTCCGTAATTGGGAGGATAGGGCATGTCGAACGCTATGATATGTATGTGATTAATCATTTTTTAACAACGATTGATAAAATGTAACTAAGGATTTTGATTCGTTTTCCCAGTTCCAAATTTCGCGAGCTTTCCAGCAATTTTCAACGCATTTTTGATAAACTTGGTCGTTTTCCATTAAAATTGTCAATTTTTCTTCAATTTCTGCATTTTCCAATGATACATTTAATCCGACACCAAATTCTTGGTTTAAATGAACGTATTCCGGGAAATCATTGATTACCGATGGCAATCCCGCCTCCACATAATCAAAAAATTTATTATTTAGCGAAAGGTAATAGCTTAACCCTTCGTTTTCGCTGACGTTATATCCAATTCTTGCCTTTCTTGTGATTTTGAGTAACTCATTCGGCCGAACAAAACCATAGAAATGCACTTGATTCTGCATTCCGTTTTGTTGAACAAATTCTTTAAGCTGAAGTTCAATATCTCCTTTTCCAACAATCAACAACGGATAGTTAACACGAGTTAAAATGCTTAATAGTCGTTCCAAACCACGTCCCTGATTTAAGGCTCCTTGATACAAGATAAAAGAACCGTCTTCAAATGGAATTTGCGGTTCCGCCA
>CAZQFZ010000108.1:0-6008 GCA_964592635.1 uncultured Rhizobium sp. | reverse complement strand
GTTTGTTTATAACTGCGCTTCAACAAACTGGCCGATTCACGTTTTTCTCGACCAATCAATTCTACATCCCAGCCGTTCGATTGTAGCGAACTGCAAATTCGAATCATTCGTTGATCGGTGATCAAGTCATTAGTTACGCAAAAAACAGCCCTCATGAAGGGGGCAAAGTTAAACGATTCTCTTGGTTTTTCACGATTTCTCCCGAATCCAACATATCATTCAAAACATGTGAAAATTCTTTTCGATACGTAAACGGAAAATAATCCATCAATCGTTTTAGCGAAATTCCTCCTTGAACTCGTTTCAAGAGATCTTTTCGAATCCAATCAGCGTTAATTTGAAGTCTTTTCGATTCGCATAAATCACAATTCAAACAATTTCCTTGCGGGCGACTGGTAAAATACTCCACCCAAAAATCCGATCTACAACTTTGAATTTCTGAGTATTCATGCAATTTACTCAAGCTATCATTTCGCATTTTCTTGAGCTGCAATACTTTTTTCATGTTGAATGAAGGATACATGCTTCTGGGTTCGAGCAGCAAAAGCATTGGAGCGTCCGTTTGTTCTACATATTCAACCATTCCAACTTTGTGCAATTTGCTTAATTGCAAACGAACTTCTGACTCTTTTTTCCGAAGTTTCTTTGATAGTGTTGCTTCTATTATGGAATTATAACGCTCAAATACTCCACTAAATGATCTCAATAGAAGGTCCAAGATTCCTTCAAATTGAGGATAACGGATTTTAAAGTCGTACACTTCGGTGTAATCTGCTAAAAATTTGAATCTCGATGGGGTTTTCATTCCCTCACTTAACTCCCACTGCCCCAATTTCTCTATGGTTTTGATGGATGCGTAAAACTCTGAATGAGGAATTTTATATTGGTCAGCAATTCTGGTCCAAGGGGCAGGAAATACCTGATCTTGTCCTTGTCCTGGTAGAACTCCAATCCCATTCATCAGGGCGTGATAAGTTCTTTTTAATTGTTCTTCTGGGGGATGTTGGGCCTGAATCAACTCAAAAGCTCGTTTCCAATCGCTGCTGTGATGAAACAGAATGCAATAGCTCAGATTCCCGTCGCGTCCTGCTCGCCCTGCCTCCTGATAGTAGTCTTCCGGAGTGGTACTGGGTGTAAAATGATACACATACCGAACATCTGGTTTATCTACACCCATTCCGAAGGCGTTGGTACACACCATCACTCTAACCCGATTTTGAATCCATTCTTGTTGTTTTTGTGCACGTTCTTGCGATGGCAAACCACCGTGATAATAATGCACAGATATCCCTTCCCCCGAAATCATTGCTGCCAACTCTTGAACCTCTTTTCTGGTGTTTGCAAAAACAATGCTGGACCCTTGAGTTTTTTTTAATGCTTGAATCAATAAACCTCGTTTATTCTCTGTTTCAATCACCTTAAAATTCAAGTTCGGACGTCCAAATGCACCCTGATACACTTGTGCATTTCGCATATTCAATCCCTCAATAATTTCTTTCTGAATCCAAGAAGGTGCACTTGCCGTGAATGCTGCTACCGGTGTTTTCGGGGGAAGTAAATGCCGGATGGAGTGTATTTTCTGAAACGAAGGACGAAAATCCTTCCCCCACATAGAGATACAATGGGCTTCATCGATTACCAACAGTGATATGTTCAAATTGGGAATATAACCAGCAAAATTTTCCGATATGGCTCTTTCTGGTGAAATATACAAAAATCGATAATGCCCTTGTAACGCATTATCCAAAATATTTTTAACCTCACCGTAGCTTTGTCCGGAATTGATATATGCAGCACTAATTCCCCTTTTTTTCAAACCATCCACTTGATCTTTCATTAAAGCAATGAGTGGAGAAATGACCAAGGTAACTCCTGGCAAAAGCAATCCTGGAACCTGAAAACAAATACTTTTACCTCCGCCTGTAGGCAATAAGGCCAGGGTGTCGTGGCCAGCAAGGATGGAATTGATAATATTAATTTGTCCCGGTCGAAACTCGCCATAACCCCAATGCTCTTTTAATACATTTTCGGGACTCTTACTGGGAATCATATTAAATCATGCGTTGCAAGTCTTCAATTTGTTGAGTTAAAACAGAGAAATATTGATTTCTACGTCGTTCAGAAATGGACGAAATCAACTCACTATTATAAATAATATTCTTCAGCCATTCTTGAGTTTGCTGATTGAAAATATTATTTTTAGTTTGGATAAAGTTAAATGAATTATACGATAAGTAAGTAGCATTTTGCCCTTCTGAACTGAGAAACACGCAATTATTCCCAATCATTACATTGCATACATACAAAGTATAATCGATATCTGTAAATGAGTTGGTTAAGGGATTGAATTTTTTTCCTTCTTTTGCTTGATTTTTGAGCATTTCCACTTGGGTAAACAAGTCGTCAACTACCATTTTAATGGTATCTTTAGAGTTGAAATAACCGGTGGTAACATAATATTCTATTTGTTTGATGGTGGATTTCAGCGTGTCTTCATGCCAAATTTCTGTGGAAGGGATGCTCAGGAATTCTTTTCTTACAGAGGGAACTTCCTCCAACCATCCGGAGGGTACTTGAACATCTTCAACATTTAAGTCTTTCAATTTGGGATTGGCCAAAATGGATTTATTCCAATATACCATTTTAAATCGAGCTAAAGACGGCAAGAAGAAATGATAAAACACGGGTAAATCTTCCGCGGCATAGGTGATTTGATGTGATTTCCACTGGCGAATCCACTGCAAATCTCCATAAAGCACTTTTAAATAACTGGTAAACGAACTGGTATCTTTAGAAAGTTCATTTGCCCGAAAAGTAATTAAACTCGATTGAGTAGATGTAAGATCACTTAGTGGAATACTGAATGAATGGCACAAAGTAACTACTTCTTCTAATGAAAAATCGGTTTCACCTCTCAACCTGCGGTAAGCACTATCCGAACTTAAACTCAGGATTGCAGCCACTTCTTCTGCCAAGTTTATATGCGATGGAACTGCAGATTTAACCAGTTCCACAAAAGCCAATTGATGAGGTCTACTATTCATATTTCAATGTTTTTCAATAATACGAATTGTTTTTTTGATTTCGTTTACGGAAAAATCCCAAAAATAATTTTCGTTTTTGCATTTTTTAATAATGGGTTTCGTTTTGTTCCGAATAAACTTTGTGCCTCAGTCAATAATTTGATATATGAAAAACAAAAGAACCCTATCCATAATCTCCAGGTTGTTTCTGGTTTTAACCTGTTTATTTAGTGCTTTCAGCATACCTTCCCAAGCCCAAAACAGCTCAAGCATTTCCCCCAAACCCAGTATTGCCATTATCGATTTTGATGTTCGAGGATATAAAATGAGCCAACAACAAGCCATTCAATTTGTAATTAATGAGTTAATTCGTGTTGAAAAATTTGAAGTCATGGACAAGTACGATATCGAGTACTTGGTGAAACGAGATACCCTCGACGTAAATTCATGCTTTTCAAAAATTTGCTTAACTGCTATTGGAAAGAAATTGGGTGTTGACAAGATGTTTACCGGAAGTATTGCCCAACTTGGCGATAATTTAAACGTCACAGTGCGAATGCTGGATGTGAAAACGGGTGTATTTGAAGCTACGAAAGTAAAAGAGTTTTTAAATATTTCAGGCAACGAATTTCAAATGATTCGTATTTGCATCAATGAAATTTTTGGCATACCCAATGAAGCAGACTTGGTAAGTAAGTTGACCAAGAAAACAGATTTTGACAACTCCATCAATAATCCTTACACACTCCAATTAAAAGCCGATGGCCCTAGAATGGGGATGACATATGCTACGGGCTACTTAGCCGATGTATTAACAGGGCCTAAAAAAGACGGTGGATACGATGGAAACCAGTACATGTTCCAATTCGGATACCAAATTGAAAAGCAATACTTAAATGAAGGGAATTTCCAAGCATTGTTTGAGGTAATTCCCATGGTTACCGGTTTAGATCAAGGTCAATTCATACCATCATTAACATTACTTAACGGTTTGAGAAACAATGTAAATGGATGGGAATTTGCCTTCGGTCCTACTTTTGCTGTTTCCAAATACAGCGATGGATATATTCTCAATGAAGGAACAGACCAACAACGATTCATCATCAGTATTCAAGACTCCAAGTATTTTTCTTTAGAAGATGAAGCCATTGCAAACAATAGTACCGTTGAACGTCGTCCGGATTCTAGGGGCACAACTGGATTGAGTTATGGATTTTTATTTGCAGCGGGTAAAACATTCAAATCGGGAAAACTCAATTTACCAGTGAATTTGTACATAGTTCCTGGTAAAAATGGGGCGCGTTTTGGAATTTCCATGGGTTGGAACGGCAAAGATCGATACCAAGCTAAATAACAAGAACATTATAGCAGCTAGTTTTGAAGATGGCCGTCTGACAATTTTATTTGTCGGTCGGCCATTTGTGCTAATTCTGGATTGTGTGTAACGATGGCGAATGTCAAATCAAAATCGTGGCGCATTTTAAAAAATAACTCATGTATAAATTTGGCATTTTTGGTGTCTAAGTTTCCGCTTGGCTCGTCGGCCAAAATGAATTTTGGTTTCATAGACAGGGCTCGTGCTATGGCCACTCGTTGTTGTTCTCCACCAGAAAGTTCGGATGGTTTGTGTTCAAAACGATGTCCTAGGCCCAAATAATCCAACATTTCTTTGGCATTTTGCTTCGCTTTTGAAATGGATTCCCCCGAAATCAAACGTGGAATCATGGTATTTTCAACCGAGGTTAACTCGGGAATAAGTTGATGAAATTGAAATACAAAGCCGATATTCTTATTTCTAAAAGCAGATAGTTCACTCCCTTTTAATCGAGTGATGTCTTGCCCAAAAATAGAAACCGATCCAGAAGTCGGTTTGTCTAAAGTACCTAAAATATGCAGAAGCGTACTTTTTCCAGCACCGCTTTCACCGGTTATGCACACGATTTCTTTGGGGGAAATCTCAAGGTTTATGGACTTAAGTACTTCCACATGTTGGTAATTTTTAACTAAATTCGTACAAGAAATCATCACTTTTCTTAAAATAATTGTCGAAATGGCTTCAAAGTTAGTTATTTTCGCAGCTGAATTTGAACTAATTCAAATTGATTCATATGAATATTCACGAATATCAAGCCAAAGAGATTTTAAAAAAGTACGGAGTTGCAGTTCAAAACGGATTTGTTGCCGAAACTCCTGAAGAAGCAAAAGCAGCCGCTGAACGCGTACGCGACGAGTTCGGTAGTGACTGGTCGGTTGTGAAAGCACAAATTCACGCCGGTGGACGTGGAAAAGGAAAAATTGTGGGCACCGAACACCGAGGCGTGCAAGTGGCTAAATCCCCCGAAAAAGCAGCAGAAATCGCACAAAATCTCTTGGGTGGTACCTTGGTTACCATTCAAACTGGAGAAGCAGGTAAAGTGGTAAACAAGGTATTAGTTGCACAAGACGTGTTTTACCCAGGTGAATTTGAACCAAAAGAATACTACATGAGCGTATTGTTGGATCGTCAGAAAAAACAAAACGTAATCATTTACACCACAGAAGGTGGAATGGATATTGAAGAAGTAGCTGAAAAACACCCAGAGAAAATTTTCAAAGAGTGGATTCACCCTGCTACCGGTCTTCAACCGTTCCAAGCTAGAAAAATTGCATTCAATTTAGGTCTTGAAGGTAAAGCATTCAAAGAAATGGTTACTTTCGTTTCTGCACTTTACCGTGCTTATGAAGAAACCGATTCTGCTATGTTTGAAATCAATCCTGTGTTGAAAACATCCGATGAAAAGATCATTGCAGTAGATGCGAAAGTAAACTTAGATGATAACGCACTTTACCGTCATAAGGATTTTATCGAATTACGCGATTTAGCTGAAGAAGATCCAACCGAGGTAGAAGCGGGTAAATTCAACTTGAACTACGTAAAATTGGACGGAAACGTAGGTTGTATGGTAAATGGTGCTGGTTTAGCTATGGCTACTATGGATATCATCA
>CAZQFZ010000107.1:0-7293 GCA_964592635.1 uncultured Rhizobium sp. | reverse complement strand
GCAACCTTTTTTTCTGGCGGTCCGGACGGGACTCGAACCCGCGACCCCATGCGTGACAGGCATGTATTCTAACCAGCTGAACTACCGAACCATTTCCGAACAATTATTTATTGAACGGGACTGCAAAAGTAGAACGAATTTTTATTCTATGCAAATATTTTTTAAAAATTTTTCAATTCTTTTTGAATGCCTATTTTCGTCCCCACAACACAAAAGAACTCCTATATGTATATGAATTATAAAAAACTGATTGCCTCCGTTTTTATCTACCTGATTGTCAATAATTCTTTTGCCCAATTCCCGGAAATAAACTGCCATCACGTTGATCATGGTGCATCTGAACGTCCTCGAAATATCGATGTGGACCACATGAAAGTGGATGTCAAAATTCTTCCCTTTACTAAGCAAGTTGCAGGTAAAGTAACTCATACTTTCAAATCACTGCAAACAACTACCGATACCATTTTCTTCGATGCTCCTGGTATCAGCATAGAACAAGTGCTTCTCGATGGAAAAAAAATCAATTTCAGATCCAATAAATCCGGTTTAATCGCAGAAACTAAATTATCCAACGATTATTTAAAATCCCACAAAATTGAAATCCAATATATAGCTTCCCCCAAAAAAGGACTCTATTTCATCGGTTACGATCAACCCATTTCCAAAAATCCATTCCATGAAACTAGAAGACAAATTTGGACTCAAGGACAGGGAATTGACAATCGCCATTGGATCCCCATGATCGATGTCAGAAGCGATAAATTTACTACCGAAACCATTATAAACTACATTGATACAGTGCCCGGATACAAAATCCTATCTAACGGAACTCTAGTATCTAACAAAATCAATCCCGACAAATCCATCACCTACCATTATAAAATGGAAAAACCCCACGCTGGTTATTTATTGATGCTCGCAATCGACAAATACGAAGTTAAAAAATCGGTTTCGAAAAAGGGTATTCCTCATCAATTTTGGTATTATCCAGAGCACCCAAACCGCCTAAAACCCACCTCTCGGTTCAGTGAAGAAATCCTAGATTTCCTTTCGGATGAAATTGGCCTTCCTTATCCTTGGGGAACCTACTCCCAAGTGATGGTGCAAGATTTCCTATTTGGTGCCATGGAAAATACTTCAGCAACCGTTTTGGGTGACTTCTTCTGGGTGGATGAACGCGCATACCTCGACAAAAACTACGTCAGCGTAAATGCACATGAAGCTACCCATCAATGGTTTGGCGACTTGATAACCGGTCGGCATGATGCCGAGCAATGGCTTCAAGAGAGTTTTGCCACGTTCTATCCTGGATTAGCTGAGCAGCATTTGTTTGGAAGTGATTATATGTATTGGTATTTCCGAAACAATATGAGTGGTGCCATCTCCGCTGGTAAACAAAATTCATTGCCTGTTCGACATAGCGCTTCCGGTTCATCGCGCCACTACCCCAAAGGAGCTTCGGTTTTATACATGTTGCAACACCAAGTTGGTCGCGAAAATTTCAGAAGAGCAATCAAGTTCTACTTGGAAAAATATCAATTCCAAACAGTAGAAACTTGGGATTTACAAAAAGCATTCATCGATGCTACTGGAATCAACGTTGATGCCTTTTTCGACCAATGGATTCATCGCGGTGGGGAACCCAAATTTGCCGTACGAACGCAGCAAGTAAAACCCAACATACTAACCTTTCAAATCGACCAAATTCAAAAGATTGACCCCATTGTTTCCTATTTCGAAATACCCGTAGATTTTGCAGTTTACTTTACCGACGGCACCAAGATCCGAAAAACCGCTACCGTTTCAGGCCCGCATACCGAAATTCAATTCACCGATCTTCCATCCGGTAAAGAAGTTGCCTTTTGTTTGTTTGACGAGGGAAGCTTTATTCTAAAGGAAGTAGAATTTCAAAAATCCAACAGCCAATGGCTGAATCAATTGAAATTTTCAGAATTTATGTTGGACCGCTACGATGCTTTGATTGCATTGAGAACTGTTCCCATCGCTCAAAAAAAATCCGCTTTGATGGATGCCTGGAAAACCGAAACATTTCATGCCATACGTTCTGAAATTGCTTTGCAATTACTCGAAGATCCTCAAATCGACGCACCTACTGCTATGTCGATTGCACGCGACAAACAGCACCAAGTGAGAATGGTTTTTGCTCAAAAAATTCCGTTGGTTTCTTCAACCCAATTTTTGATGGAGGAATTATTGACCGACTCCAGTTATTTTGTAATTGACGCTGCATTGCAGCGCATGATGAAACATCCTTTGTATGAAAGCCGATTCCCTTTAATACTGCAAAAACTAAAAGGCGTGGATGGATACACACACAACCTAACCGTGCGCTACCATGAATTGCATGTTATGGGTGTTAAACTCGGTTTTTTAACCCAGAACGAAGAAACGCTTAAATCGGCTGAAAATTCGATGAACACACTGATAGAAATGTCGGGGCCCATGTACGAATTCCGTACACGAATTTTGGCCATTCAAGCCATACAACGCCTCAACACGATCAACCAAAAAGCGGCACTCGCTTTGTTCGATGCGTATTTCAACTTCAACAACCGATTGAGTGGGCCGGCTCTCGATGCCATTCGTAGTTTTTCCAGCCAGTGGGCGAACAACCGAATACTGCAAAATGCAGTTTATAATTCGAATTACACTTTAGAACAAAAAAATCAATTGTTGAAAATTCTAGGGGTAAACTGATTTGAATTCATGTTAAATATTCCTTAATTCTGCATTTTTTAACATTTAAATAAGCAATTACTTTGAACTTTGAATAAGAATTCATTAATTAGCGTTTTAATTAGGATAAATTGTGAAGATGCTCTCTACCGGTATAAATAAATCAAACGTTTTGTACAGAAATTTTTGGCAATTTTTTGCTTTGGGATTGGCAATTATCGTTGTTTCAACGGGTTGTTCTCCCAAATTTGAAGACGCTAAAGTGCTCTATGATCAAGGGTATTATGGTCAAGCAGCTATCGTTTTTGAAGATGTTGCTCGTCAAGATCCAGACAAAAAAGTAAAAGAAAAAGCGTCTTTTTTGGCTGCAGAATCGTATCGCTTAAACAACAACTACGTGAAAGCCAAAAAGCTTTACGAAAAAGTTCTTAAAACAGACCCAAACAATACCCAAGCTTTGTTAATGCGCGCCAACATGATGAAAAAGTTGGAAATGTATCGCGAAGCAGTGGGCGCATACGAAGATTATTTGGAGCGTGTGCCCGGCGATTCAGCAGTTATGCAAAAAATGTTGGGTTGTGAAATGGCTCTTTCTTGGACCCCAGATAGCTCCTTGTTTAGAGTGCAAAATTTCAAACTCGCCAATACCAAAGCCAACGACTGGGCTCCCATGATTGCCTCCAAAAAAGACGATGTGCTCTTCTTCGCTTCCGATCGTGAAGGAGGATACTCCAAGCGCGTGTACGAAGGTACTATGGAAATGTGGAGCGATATTTGGTACATCGAAGGCAAAAAAGATCCAACCGCTGCTGGCGCTGCTGCTCCAGCCAAAGGTGCTAAAAAAGCGCCCCGAAACAAAAAAGGCGATGTGGAAATTAAATGGGGAAAACCTGTCTATGCCGAAAAAAATTCAACCAAATTCAACGAAGGTGGCGTTACATTCAACGAACGTTTCACTACCATGTACGTAACTCAATGCGGTGGTCGTGACGGAAAATCTGAAAAATGCGCTATCTACGAATATAAAAAAACGGGTCCAGAATGGACATTGGGCGACGTGCTCGAAATCTGTACCAAAGATTCAGCACATTCATACGGTCACCCTGCTCTCGGCGATGACGATAAAATTCTTTACTTCTCTTCCGACCGCGACGGTGGTTTCGGGGGATTTGATATCTGGGCTGTAACTTACTCCCGCAGATCCAAAACCTGGGGTAATCCAGTAAACTTAGGTCCACAAATAAATTCTCCCGGAAACGAATACTTCCCCTATTGGAACAAACATGATAATCGCTTGTATTTCTCCTCCGATTATTGGCCAGGATTGGGCGGTTTGGATATGTTTGCTGCCGACAAAACCGACGAAATTAACAAATGGAAAGACGTTGAAAATCTTCGTGAACCTTTAAATTCCGGTGGCGACGATTTCGGTATCACTTTCACCAACCAAAATTCAAAGAAAGGTTACTTTACTTCCAATCGCGGTGATCGTTCTAACACCGATGATATCTATTCTTTCGATATCATTCCATTGGTTATAACCATCAAAGGTATTGTTACCGATTGTAACACCAATAAACCACTCGCTGGTGCTACAGTAGTGTTAGCAAACGATCGAGATACCACCACCATGGTTTTAAAAACCAATGCCAATGGCGAATACATGGCCACTTTAAACCCTCGTACCAATTACGAAGTGGTGGCAAAATATCCCGAACTATATTACTTCGATATTCCTCCAGTAAACAGAACAACTCATGGAATTCGTTTTTCAACTGAATTGGTTCAAGATTTCTGTTTGGTGAATCCATTGGACAAAATCTACTCTTTACCTATATTCTATGATTTAGACTCTGCTGCAATTCGTCCAGATGCTGCAAGAATTCTTGACACTTTTGCGCAAGAAGTACTTATCCGCTATCCAAGATTGGTGGCAGAATTAGGTTCTCATACCGACTGTAGAGCTTCGGTAGAATACAATACACGCCTTGCTCAACGTAGAGCAGACAGTGCACGTACCTATTTGATGCGCCGTTGGAATATCGACAGCGCTCGAATTCGTGCAGTAGGTTACGGAGAAAAAGAATTGATCAACGATTGTAAATGCGAAGGAGCCGAAAAAGCAGGTTATACACCTTACATTGCCGATCGCACTCGCAAAATGATTGTGGAAAAGGATAAAAAAGGCAATGTTATCAATAGTTACTACGACAAATATAAAGCTTCGGAAATAGTGGTGTTGGATGGAAAACCATTTATTCCATGTGATGAATACCAACATCAACAAAATCGTAGAACTACGGTTCGTTTTGAATTTGAAAATCAAAAATCACGTGTTCAAGTTAACCAAGATGTTGACGTAAATAATGTGAATAAAGGTTCCACTTACAGAGATTCAATACAAGCTGCTGAAAAAGCTGCAAAAGACAAATTGGTAGATGCAGTTCCAGCAGCTGATATGAGCAATGCAGTTAAGCTAACCATCTCCAAAGATGGCGAAAAGAAAGCAGTTCCTGTAATGATTGCTGGAAACGAAGCCGTGATGTTCCATTACGATTTCAATGGTAAATTGGATGCAGTTCCTCCAGCTTTGGCGGCAGAATGGTACAAAAAGAAATTAATTAAAAAGAAAGATTTCGTTGAAGGCGAGAAATTCAAAGTAGGTAAAGTAAAATTGCCTTCCAATAAATTTGTAGTTGAAGAAGTAATGTTGGGTGATTATCCGCTAAAGGGTGTTCAGTTTACCATTTCAGAAAAAGTAGAAACCCCGATTTTGGGTAAGAAAACCTTAAACAAGTATTTCAAAACTACTTCATTTGAAAAAGACAACGAACTAATTTTGATTCCGAAAAAAGCAGTCAAAAAACCAAAACCAGCGAAACCTGAAAAAGAGAAACCCGCTGCAACAAAATCAAAAAATAAATAACAGAAATCGTCGATTTCCACCGAAATACACGGATTCGAGAACCCTGAAAGTAAATTAACCCTGAAAGTAAATAAATTCTGAAAGGTAGATAAACAGAAAAGGCGCCAATGGCGCCTTTTCTGTTTATCTATAAAATAGCTTCTCGTATTCTCAACAACTTCTGCATCAACCCCTTAAATTCCGTTAGTGGAAGCATATTCGCTCCATCGCTCTTTGCAGTAGATGGATCAGGATGAGTTTCAACAAACAACCCATCTGCACCCACCGCAATGGCCGCCTTAGCAATCGTCTCAATTAATTCCGGCTTACCTCCCGTAACACCAGAAGATTGATTGGGTTGTTGTAAACTATGCGTAATATCCATAACTACTGGTGCACCGAACAACTTCATTTCAGTAATATTCCTAAAATCTACAACCAAATCCGTGTAACCAAAACTGTTTCCACGATCAGTTAATATAATGTTGCTATTTCCCGAATCAATGCACTTTTGCATCGCATGCTTCATGGCATCCGTGCCTGCAAATTGTCCCTTCTTAATGTTCACAAACTTACCCGTCTTAGCAGCAGCCACCAACAAATCCGTCTGACGAAATAAAAATGCAGGGATTTGTAAAACATCCACGTAAGCAGCAGCCATTTCCGCCTCGTGCGACTCATGTATATCTGTAACCACTGGAATATTAAATGCAGAACGTACTTCCCCCAAAATCTTAAGGGCGTTTTCATCTCCAATACCCGTAAATGAATCTATTCGCGAACGATTCGCCTTCCGATACGATCCTTTAAACACCAAAGGAATGGATAAATCATCGCAGATTTTTACTAATGCTTCTGCTGTTCTCATGGCAATATCGCGTCCTTCGATAGCGCACGGACCTGCCAATACAAAGAACGAATGACTATCCGCGTGATGCAATAATGGAATTGTGGGTTGACTAATCATATTCACAAAGGTAACTAAGCCATGCGAAAAAAATCTACCTCTATCAATACCAGAAAAAAACTGTGTCAATAACGGAAAAAGGAATAACTCATTCCACTGCCGTTTGCATCTTTTCCTTTAATTTCAATCCTTCCAGATTGTCCTTCAAGAGCCGCCACTAAATCTTCTGCTTCCACCACTTTTTTACCATTAAACTCCACAACAGTAAAGCCATTGGGCAACCCCATCTGGGATATGGCACCTCCACGCTGAATGTTCATAATTCTAACCCCGTTATTCAATCCCAAACGCTCCTTTTCAGAATGATTCAATGCTTGAAAATCAGCTCCTAAATATTTTGAACGAACAACCCCTTTCATGCTCAATTCGTTTTGTGATTTTTTATCAATTAAGGTTAAATTGATTTTCTTGCGCACACCATCGCGAATAAATTCAATGGGCACGGTGTTTCCGGGACGTTGATACGCCAGAAATTCGTCAAAACTCGATCTTCCATCTACGTCTAAACTTCCAATTTTCACAATCACGTCGTTGCGTTTCAACCCGGATTTTTCAGCAGGTCCATCTTCAAGTAAAGACTTCACCTTTACCGGTTCCTTTTCCAATTTCAACGCGGATAACTCTTCGGAACTCAAGTTTCCTATTTCAAAACCCGTAAATGCCCGTTGTACTTCACCTTTTTCGATAAAGTCTTTTACTATTTTTTGAACGATGTTACTGGGGA
>CAZQFZ010000106.1:0-7436 GCA_964592635.1 uncultured Rhizobium sp. | reverse complement strand
TTGCATAGCAACTATGGTATTGGCTACACCCAAAGATAAATTATGATGACAGTGAATTCCGATTTCCGTTTCCGCCAATAAAACCGATTTAAAAGCCAACATTCTATCTTTAACATCGTCTGGCAATAACGCACCTGCAGAATCAGTTACGTATACACAATGAGCACCGTAACTTTCCATCAATTTGGCTTGCTCCGCTAATTTTTCTGGAGTATTCATGTGTGCCATCATCAGAAAACCTGCAACGTCCATTCCCAGTTTTCGAGCAGCATCAATGTGCTGAGCAGAAATATCCGCCTCAGTACAATGCGTTGCGATACGAACCGATTGTACCCCCAAATCTCGAGCTCTCTTCAAGTCATCAATCGTTCCAATTCCCGGCAATAACAACGTGGTTAATTTTGCATACGACAACTCCTTTCCAACAGCTTCAATCCAATCCCAATCGGTATGTGCTCCAAATCCGTAATTAAAACTACCACCGGCTAACCCGTCTCCATGAGCCACTTCCACTGCATCTACTTTTGCTGCCTCCAAAGCTCGAGCAATTTCACGCACTTGTTCAATGCTGTATTTATGTCGAATAGCATGTTGACCATCCCTCAATGTAACATCTTGTATATATAGTTTTTGTGTCATTATCTTTTATATTTCCAACTTGTTAATTCTAAACAATATCCTATTACAAATTTCAATAAAACTTGAAATCCACTCGGTATAATTCCAAATTTAATTTTGATAGAATTGAATCCCTTGGTGAACTCAACCCCAATTTTGCACCATACGTTCGGCAGTAGCTTTAGCAGCACTCGTCATGATATCCAAATTGCCAGCATAATCGGGCAAGTAATGTCCAGCACCTGTAACTTGAAGCAACACCATCGCTTTCAATCCAGTTACATGTCCTACACCCTCAATAAATACAGGCTCAGTAATTTCCTCAAATTGAACTTCTTGGTGTAATTTATAACCAGGAACATATTTTTGAACTTCAAGTACCATTTCGTGAATGCTATTTCGAATTGCATCTTGGTCGGCTATTTCACTTAATGTAAAAACGGTATCTCGCATTACTAAAGGTGGTTCAGCTGGATTCAATACAATGATCGCTTTACCCCTCTGCGCCCCTCCTACTTTTTCTATTCCGTGGGATGTAGTTTCAGTAAATTCATCAATATTGGCTCTGGTTCCGGGTCCGGCAGACTTGGATGAAATACTCGCTACAATTTCTCCGTAGTACACTTTTGCCACCCGTGAAACTGCTGCTACAATCGGAATGGTGGCTTGACCACCACATGTTACCATATTTACATTGGCCGAATCAGAAAGTTCATTAAAATTCACCGGAGGAATCATAAACGGACCAATTGCAGCGGGAGTTAAATCAATTACACGTTTTCCAGGAAACTGCGAAATTTTCTCATTATTGATTACATGTGCTTTTGCACTGGTCGCATCAAAAACGAAATCTATCTCCGGCCAAATATCGCTATTAATTAACCCATCTATACCTTCCGAAGTGGTAGCTACTCCCATTCTAGATGCTCGCGCTAATCCGTCTGATGCCGGATCAATCCCTACCATCATGCCCATTTCTAACACATCGGAATAACGAAGTATTTTGATCATCAAATCGGTACCGATATTTCCTGAGCCAATGATGGCTACTTTATGCTTTTTATTCGACATTATTTAATTTTTTACCGTAAAACTCACTTCTCCTAAACCTTCAATCTCTGCCTTGAACTCGTCATTCGGCAACATAGGTACCATAGGGCCCAATGCACCAGACAGCAATACATACCCTTTTTTCAGCGGTCGATTCAATTCTACCATAGTATTAACCAACCACAATACCGCATTCAATGGATTTCCCATACATGCCGAACCTTGCCCCGTTGAAACCACTTCATTATTCTTAAACAATTGCATCTTACATCCCTCAAAATCAAAACCTTGAAGTGGACGCCATTCTTTTTCCAAAACATAATGACTGGCAGATGCATTATCGGCCACCGTGTCGGTAATGCGTATATTCCAATTTTCTACCCGAGAACCCACAATTTCAATAGCAGCACACATGCCTTCTAAATAGGGTATAAGTTCTTCTGTATTTTCGAGTTTTCGGGGGATGTCTTTTCCGAGCAAAAAAGCAATTTCAGCTTCAGCCTTGGGCTGTAATAATTCTTGCCATACAACATTTCCGAAATTTTCAACTTCAGTATCCGCCCAAATCACCCCATAATCCGGTTGATCCACACCCAACTGTTTTTGAACTGCGAAAGAGGTCAATCCAATTTTCAAGCCTGAAATAAACCGGCCTTTGGCTAACTCCTTTTCTACATTATAGTCTTGTATTGCATAGGCAGTAACAACATCTGTTTCTCCAATCAATTCTCTAATCGGTGCACAAGGCACATGGGTTTCTTGCGCCCGTTGTAGCAAGTCTGCCGCTAGTTCAATCACTGAATTTTCGTGGTTCATATTCTTGAATTTCACGTCAAAAATACAAACTCTTTGGGAGTATCTTAAACGAATATCTTCGCTTATTCATCGCATTTCACTAAAAATACCGAATTTTGTTGTGTGACTAATCCAACTAATAGCAATAATATTTCTGAATTGGCATTGAGCTTACACCAAGCAGCCATGCAAGCGGAACCTATAAATCAAATTTCTACCCATCAAGCGATTACGCTTTCAGAAGCGTATCAAATCCAAGAGAATTTAATTCAACATCGAGTGAATTCAGGATCTGCAATCATTGGAGTTAAAATGGGGTTCACATCGGAGGCCAAAATGAAACAAATGGGGGTTAGCGATATGATTATCGGCATTTTAACCCAAGATATGTGGATCAACGAAGGTCAAACCATACCACGAAGTCAATTTATTCACCCCAGAGTGGAACCCGAAATTTGTTTCATTTTATCTGAGGATATCCATTCTGTTCTTTCCGAAGATGAAGTAAAAGACTACGTCGAAGCAGTTTGTCCCGCTATTGAGTTGATTGATTCCCGCTATAAAAATTTCAAATTTTCATTAGAAGACGTTGTCGCCGACAATTGTTCATCAGCCGGTTTTTGTATTGGTCAAAAACTCGACCCAAGTACACCATTATTGAATCTACCTATTGATTTGAAGATTAATGGAGAAACCATAGAAAAAGGCAATTCCAACGATATTTTAGACAATCCTTGGAAATCACTTGCAGCAGCAACTCGACTTGCACAACAATTTAATATCCCCCTAAAAAAAGGATACTACGTTTTGGCTGGTGCAGCAACTTCAGCAGCATTTATTCAACCTGAACAAACAGTTACCGCCGATGTCCAAAGTATGCCAACAGTAGGTTTTAGTATGAGATAGAGGCACTAAGATTAACTCATTGTCATCAAAATGTCAATTGCAGTTTGATTCTATATAAACTAAACAACTCAAATTAAACATGAAATTTACAATTGCAATACACTCGATTCAATCTCAATAAATAATTATTTAATTGATTTTTAACATTTTAAAAAATCAATTATTCTCTAATGTTAATTTATAGTTAACATAAAACACAAAAACAAAAATTCAAAATAATACGCGGTTAACATTGAGTTAATGTAGCTATATGTCCTTTGCATCAGGAAATAGAAACAAACTCAAATGAAAAAATTTAATTCAATTTTGGTAGCAGTTGCAATGACTTCTGCTACTTTGTTCTTCGGATCATGTTCTGATGAACCAACAGACAACAACAACAACAATTCGTCGGATGTAATCATCAGCGAAAACATCACATCAAACACTACTTGGACAAAAGACAAGAATTATGTTCTTGCTGGCCGTATAGCAGTTACTAGCGGTGCAACGCTAACCATTGAGGCAGGTACTGTAATCAAAGCTCAAGCGGGTACAGGTGCTAACGCAACAGCGTTAATCATTGCCCGTGGTGCTAAATTGATGGCAGAAGGAACAGCTTCTGCTCCTATCATTTTCACTTCAATAGCAGACGAAATCAAATCTGGTGAAATTTCCTCTCCAAACTTAGACGCTGGTTTCGATGGTTTGTGGGGTGGTTTAATTATCTTAGGAAAAGCTCCAGCTTCTTTGAAAGGTGATATTACTGAAACTGTAATCGAAGGTATTCCTCCAACAGATCCAAATGGTTTCTACGGTGGAAACGTTTCTGACGATAACTCAGGTGTGATTAAATATGTTTCTGTTCGTCACGGTGGTGCAAACATCGGTGAAGGTAACGAAATCAACGGTATCACTTTAGGTGGTGTTGGTTCAGGTACTGTTATCGAAAATGTTGAAGTTATCGGTAACCAAGACGATGGAATCGAGTTCTTTGGTGGAACTGTAAGTGTGAAAAACGCAGTTGTTTGGAATGCTGGCGACGATGCAATCGATACTGACCAAGCTTGGGCTGGTACTTTAGATAACTTCGTAGTAGTATGCGGACCTAACACAGATCACGCTTTAGAAATCGACGGTCCAGAAGGATCCATGATTGCAGCTCATATCGTTAAAAATGGTTGGGTAAAAGGATCTTCTGTTGCTGAATTAGCAGATTTCCGTTCTAACGCACAAGGTACTTTTGAGAATATTTACTTCTTTGGATTCCCTGATCCAGCAACTGATGGTCGTGGTGATTTCAGCTTAGATGCAGCCACTGCTCCTAATTTCACTGCAGGTACATTGAAATTTGCAAATCTAGAAGTAACCACAACCTTGACTGACTTAACCAAGATTTTTAAAAGTGGAACCGATAAACACGCAAAAGCTGTTAACGCGGGTTCTAACACAGTGGGTGCAACGTTGAGCGCTTTCACTGGATGGTCTTGGACTGAAAAAGCAGGCAACTTAGTACCTTAATTTTCATTTACTTTTCATTGTTGAGAACAAAATTGATTAAAAATAGATAATAATGAAATACCCAAAGCGGCAAGAATATCTTGCTGCTTTGGGTATTTCTAAAACTCCCATTATTCATTTCACTAGATAAAATTTCTCTTTCCTCCCCTAAAAAAGCGATCAAATAATGCAAACCAATAGATTAATCACATTAGCCCTATTAACCTTGGCAAGTTCAGTTCAAAATAGACTTTCATCACAATCCTTGAGCTCTATTTCAACTGCAAACACCACAAACTCCGCACTAAACCCCGGAGAAACCATTAAAAATGGAATCATCAGAGGTAGAATAATCGACGGTACTACCGCAAAAAAAATCCAAAATGCAGAAATTGAACTTGTTTCCGTTGCTATATCCAATATTGAAAACACAGAAGCTGTTAGAACTGAATTACCATCCCCCGAAAAATCCATTAAAACAACTTCTGATTTAGATGGAAAATTCGAAATTCAAGCAAGTCCAGGCAATTATACTCTTCGAGTTTCTGCCGAAGGATTCAATTCCATTACCATTACCGAAATTACTATCAACTCCAACGAAACCAATCCAATCGGCGACATCAAGCTTGAATCCGCAGTTGAGGGAATGGAAGAAGTGAAAATCTCCGTTAAATCAGTAAAAAATAACGAAGAAGCACTTTTAACAGCTAAGAAAATTGCTCCTAATATGATCGACGGTATTTCTGCAGCCAACTTCAAACGAATAGGCGATGGTGATGCCGCTTCTGCTATGTCGCGTGTTACTGGAGTTTCTGTTGAAGGTGGCAAATACGTATTCGTGCGCGGTTTAGGTGATCGTTACACTAAAACCACATTAAACGGTGTGGATATACCCGGTTTGGACCCGGATAGAAATACGATACAAATGGATTTATTTCCGACCAATGTTATCGACAATATTATTGTATCTAAAACGTTTACAGCAGATTTACCTGCCGATTTCACCGGTGGTGTTGTGGATATTACAACAAAAGACTTCCCTGAAAAAAAGAACTGGAGCGTCAATTTTGGATTAGGATACAATCCTAACATGAACTTAAAATCCAATTATTTAACATATAAAGGAAGCTCAACTGACTTTTTGGGATTTGATAATGGAAGTCGCGACATTCCCACAGACAACAACAGCCAAATACCTTCTTACACGGATTTTTTAATTAATCCGAATGGACCTAAAGGACAGGAATTTCAGGCAATCACTAGAAAATTCAACCCGACCATGGGTGCAGAGCAAAAAACCAGTTTCTTGAATTTAAGTATGGGTATTTCTTATGCGAATCAGAAGAAATTGAATAAAAAGTACACATTGGGATATCAAGCGTCTTTGACCTACAAAAATGAATCTGAGTTTTACGAAGGAGCTGAATTTAATTTATACGCCAAAGACCCAAATCCTGAAAACATGGAACTAACGCCATTGGAACGCCAAACAGGAAATTATGGAGTGAATAATGTTCTATTAGGTGCTTTGGGTGGGTTGGCATTGAAATCAAGCAATGATAAATACCGATTGAATGTTTTACACATACAAAATGGCGAATCTAAAGCGGGTCAATTTTACTTCAGAAACACAAATTTAGGTGCGAACTGGGATGCGAATCAAAACAATTTAGAATACAATCAAAGAAGTTTAACCAATATTCTAATTGCGGGTACACACTCCAGAAATAAAGGAAAAACTAAAATTGAATGGAAAATTGCTCCTACACGATCTAACATTTCCGATCCGGATATTCGTTTCACCCGATTCAGAGATCCTGATAACGCCATTTCCACAGAGGTAGGTAAACCAGAACGCATTTGGAGAGATCTTACCGAATACAATATTGCCAATCGTTTGGATGTTTCTAAAGATGTTCGTGTATTAGGCAAAAAGGGCAAATTAGGTATGGGCTTAGCTTATACCTACAAAAACAGAAGTTTTGATATTCGCAACTTCCAAGTTACAGTTGGGGATACTAAATTCTCAGGCGATCCCAATGAAATATTTAACGAATCGAACCTGGTGTCTTCGACCAATAAAAATGGCGTAAGATACGATGCGATGTTTATTAAAAATGGACAAGTAGTTAATCCTAACAAATTCCAATCTCAAGTTCATTATAGCGCCGCTTACGCTACTCAAGAAGTTCAAATTTCACCTTTATTGAAAACTGTTGTTGGATTAAGAGCAGAGCAATACACACAACTTTATACGGGCATCAATCAATTAAAAACCATCGATTTTCAAAATGAAAAAGTAATCAATGATGTTAACTTGTTTCCAACTGCTAATGCCATGTATAGCATCTCTAAAAATGCCAACATACGGATTTCTTATGCACGAACCATTGCTCGTCCATCGTTAAAAGAAATGTCGTATGCTGAAATACTCGACCCAATCACCGGGAGAACATTCATCGGTGGTAAAGCCGTTGAAACAACCAATGGAGGAAAAGACACTTTATGGAATGGTGATTTGAGATCTACTCACATCAATAATTTTGACATTCGTTGGGAAAGTTTCCAAAAATCAGGAAACATGATTT
>CAZQFZ010000105.1:0-7454 GCA_964592635.1 uncultured Rhizobium sp. | reverse complement strand
GTAAAGTTCCAATTGGCGGCCACCGCCGTGGGGAATCGACTATGCATTTATGCCAACTCCAGGCCGTAAGAGAGTCGCCAAAAATCAATCACACGAATCAGTCAACTATAAATACTGTGGATTGCGATTGTCCAGAATTCCGCCCTACAACATGTAAAATATAGGAACCAGGTTTCAAACTGATGTTTTTACGATAGATCGAATTTTCAAATTCACTCGCTTTTGAATCCCAAAAATCCAAAACTCTACCTGAAAAATCAAAAATTTCGAAATGCAAATCTACAATAGGTGTTTTTGAAAGACATCTAATGAACATCAAATTGTCTTTAACTGGATTGGGGAATACCTTTAACTGCGATGTTTCCAAATCATGAGAACCCACAAAAGTAGAATCAACCTGTTTACACCACATTCTCATTTGCTCGTACCATTGCCATATATCCAATCTACCTCCAGTACGAGTGTATTGTTTTAAATTGGAATTCTTAGAAACACTGCTATCCAACCAATTGATCAGAAGTCTATGAGCTTCTAACGGATCATTTAAATATAATTTGTAAAAACTATCACAAGCCAAAGAGTGCATCAACGAGATTGCAGCTGCCACTTGCGGTGAACTGAATGAAGTTCCGGCTTCAGAAACATATGGATCTGCTGAATTAAACTCCATCGGTTGTGTGGTATAAATCTGCACACCGGGAGCTGCTAAATCTACGTATTCTGTAGAATGTCCGCTGATGTAATGCTGATCATCCTTATTACTTGCAGAAACAGTAATCAAGTGTTTAGACGGACACATGGTGGGTAAATCACCAAAATTCTCGATTTTAATATTTCTATTGGTAGTAGCTGCTGCACTTAGAATTCCTACTGAGCCCAGTGAATCAAAAAGCTGACACCAAATGGGCGCATCTTCAGGATATCCATTATCCATACCCATGGATTGATTCACTGCCACAATGTTTGCCCCTAACTTTCCGGAGGATTTAATATACAGTTGTTTCATTCTGTATGCATAAACCATCCCCCGAATCAATCCCAGTTCCACATCCGACATATCTTTTGGCCAGCAATTGATAGGCAATATTTTGATTGTCCAAGCTACACCGGAAATTCCAATGCCATTGTTCCCTGCGGCTCCAATTACCCCAGAAACCGCCGTTCCATGTCCATCAAATACAGAAACTTCATTAAAAATCAAAGGATTCTGATCCCCAGAATTCCATCCTTGATAATCATCTATATAAGAATTCCCATCATCGTCGATTCCGTTCCATGGAATTTCCTGCCGATTTATAAAAAGATTGGATTTTAAATCGGGGTGAGAGGTATCGTACCCATCATCGATAACGGCAACAACTAATGTATCCCCCTTTTTACTAATAGCTCTCGATGAATACGTCCAAATTTTATCGGCCGAAATTTGTGATAAATAATATTGCCGATTAAATAACGGATCATTTGGCGTACTTCTCTGATATAAGGCGTGTGAATATTGAAGTATCTCAACTCCTTTTAAATTGGAAATATATTGAGTAAATACGGTTTTGTTTTCCGCCCAAAAAGTAATTCCTACACCCAGCATTTTAATAGATATCAACCCCATGCTGCTATCAATAACATCTACTTTGAATTTGATTTTTACATTTTTGGGGGATGGAAATTCGGGCAGAATTGAATTATTCACCGTATCAAATGAATGAATTTGATTCAAATGTGTCAATATAGAGGGCAAGAAATTATAAGTTACTTTCGCAATCCAAGTATTGGGAATTATGAATGGCTTATTGTTGTTGGCTGGATAATTATGATTGACGGCAGTTTTGGGGGAAATGTGATGAATATAATTCAATGCTGATAATTGTTTGGTGAATATCAGGCAAAGTATAAAGTATGATATTTTTGTGAATCGAGTCAATTTCATGAAGTGTTGCGATGGATGTAAAAAATTCGAATTAATGTAGGCTGTTAATTGAAATATAAAAGTACAAAAAGTATTGAACAAAAAAAGCTCACAAACTGAATTGTGAGCTTTTTTATTTGCAATTTTTACAACATTATTTGTTGGAAGAATCTGCTTTTGCTTTTAAACGAGCATCTCGTGCTGATACCTTTGCTAGATAATCGTCGATTCGTTTTTTCATTTCGATAACGGACACATCAGTTGGGTTTAATTCAAGAACTTTACCGTAATAATAACTTACTTGATTGTAATTTTTGTTCTTTTGTGCGTAGTAAGCCATATTGCGATAAGCGTTTTCAATGTCTTTTTGAGATTTTAACTTTTGATTGGCGTCCATTTTTGCAATCCAACGTTCGTAAGCTAAAGTTACTTTCCCACTACTATCGGAAGGATCAATCAATGCTTCGGTTGTTGCAATTAAATAATAACCCGAAATGTAGTTAGAGTCTAGTTTAATGATTTCTTTATAAACATCCAGTGCTTTGTCGTTTTTACCCATGAACGAGAACGAACGCGCTTGGTAAAATAAATCTCTAAGATTAAGAACCCCGTTGTTTTTGAAACGTTTGAGTTGCAATATTTCATATGCTCTCTCGTAAGCTACAATGGATTCCTTCTTTAATTCCGCTGCTTTTCTTTCATTATCTTCTTGGTTTGGATTGTACACTGTGTCTGCTGCTGTTAATTCATTGATTTCTCGGTTCTTTTCGCCACCCAATGTATAATATAAATCAAAAGTAGCATCATACATCGATAAACTGGATCTCATGGTATCCATTAATACGTTTTTAAAACCATTAAACGCAGCATTTTGTTGATTGTCTTTGAACAACAAAATGGATTTGAAATATAATTCTCTACCTAACAAGTTTCTGCCCAATGGTTTAACGAATTTGGTTTCGTAAGAATCAAAATTTTGCAACGCAATTTTTACTTCATCTTTAGTAATATCTTTCTTTCCAACGTAAGCATAAGCAATTACCCCATAAATATTGGGAAGTTCTTTTTGCTTCAACAAATCATTACCTTCTTTAATTGCCTCATCAAATTGTGCATTGAGGTACAACGCTTCCACATACAATCGACGAGCACTTAAATTGTTGTTTCTTTTCAAATACTCTTTGAAGTACACAATGGCGCTATCACGCTGACCCATTAGGTTCATTACTTCCGCCATTTGACGGTATGCTGGTGCATATTCTCGGTCCTTTTCCAGTGCTTCGCTTATTCTTAGTTTAGAAAGTTCATAGTTTTTTACTCTACGATAAACGCGTGCTTCTTTCAACAAAGGACGAGGATCGGCAGGTTCTTCGTAACCAGCAACGATAAATTGTTGAACAGCAGCCGACAAGTCCATTTCGTTGATGATCATTAAGGCATCCCCCAAAAGTAATTTATTCTCAAAATCGGTTGTCCCTTTTTCTAAATGATCCTTAGCTTTGGTTGCATAGCGAATCAATGTTTCTTTAGGCGCATATTCCACCAATAAATAAGCACGTCCGATTTCCTTGTTTATAGTAGGTAATAATTTCTTCTTTTCGGTTAACGCTTGTTGAAAAAATGCTTCAGCAGCAGCTTGATTTCCAGTGCGAAGTGCAGTTAAACCTTTACCTACCAAATTGATTTTACTTTTGGGTGCGTTCAACAATCCTTTGTCAAAATAGTCAATGGCTCCCAATGAATCGCCTTTCAATACTGCGTTGATTCCGGCGTAGTAATAATTATCCCCTACTTTTGGTTTTTTGGCAATAAGCGCTTTGAAAACATTCTCAGCATCTTCATACTGTTCGTTTCTCACAAATCGATTTGCATCTGCTAGGGTTTGAGCATTTATCGATTGAAAAGAGAGTATTGCCGTAATGGCAATAAAAGCTAAAATTAGTTTTGATTTCATTTTGTCTGCAAAAAAAATAATTAAATGTTAAAAGATTGTAAACTATGGATTAAAATCACCTATTTATTTGAAAAAAATTGCTTTTTACGCTTTATCGAGCATTTTTAACAATGAATATCTCAATTTAACCCCTTCGTTTATACAATACATAACAACATTTTATATACCATAATTGTTTAGAGATAACCGAATGACACACAAATGACATTTGCCTAATATCATTCGCATATTGTATAATTCTGTTTAATTATGCGAATTTTTTAACGAAAGCCCCTCCTATTGTGAACTTGCACAAGGCAAATAGATTCTAAGTTTTTAGCACAAGCTATTATGGTATTAATCAACTTGAATTTTGCGTCCAGCAGAATGAGCAGGCAGTAAACCAGACTTTTGCATCAGTGCCTGTCCGGCTTGACTATTTACATACAACGTAAAACCCTTTATTAAACCAGAATATCCTTGAGATTCATAACTCATTACAGGTTGAATAAATGGGTATTGTTTGGCACTAATTTGTGATTGAAATGGCCAAAAAAGATCACCATCAAAATTCTCTACTTTTAAAATCGTAAATGAATTTCTCAATTCTTTGGCCAAAGGATCCTTTAAATCGGCTATTAAATTGAGCGAAACCAATCCAATAGCGTACTCGTGTTCGTTCACATACTTCAAAACATCCAACTCGGTTTTCATTTTGGTAGCTTGAATAGATCGATTTTGAGGTTTGTATCCTTTTTCCTCCAATGTATTTTTTACACAGAGAAAGTTGGATGAGCTTGCTCCAGTAAAACACAGGGAGTACTGAGATTGCTCCTTTGCCATACCCCAAAGCTTCACAATTTCCTCCATTTTAATAGCTTCTCTTTTGGATTTCAAACTAGAAATAAATACCGGTGAGGAGTATCCCAACAAAACAGCATTCACGGTGGCATTTTTTTTGGATTTCAGCCAATTCAACTCCTCTTGTTGCAAGCTATCGTGTACAATAATTCCATTCAATTCACCATCTACAAACTGTTGAATGAGCGCAGAGTAATCTGAATAAACAGGTTTAATTTGTGCCTTAGGATATTGACTCTGAAAGATTTCTATCCACTGAGTTACCATCAAACTATCGCCTTGTTCAAATCCGATTTTCACAATTCCAGCAGTGGGAACATCCTTACCCGAGCCACTGTAATCGAAGTTTTGACAAGACAATACACTCAATAATCCGGGTAAGATCCACCAAATATTCATTGTTGATTTTTGTTTCGGGGGATGTTGTCTCTGCTCAGAATCAGTCGGTGCAGTTTTATTGGAATGACCGTATAAATTAGAATTAGATACCGAAGGCCTCATAGATCGATTTTGTTTAAATGATTTCCATCCTCTAAAAAAGCGAATCACTCCCCAAAACAATAGGATAATGGCAGCCCATTGATTTCCATTCTGAATAGAAAATTCTTTGAGAACTACGATTTCGGGAGCGAAAAATGCAAAATACACTGCAAACATTGCAAAAGTCAAACTCGAAATGAAATGGTATAAATATCCAATCTTCATGGTACAAAAATAAAATAGGTCGGTGAAAACCGACCTATTTTATGTAATTAATATTTTAAAACGGTTATTTAACCAACATGGTCTTGCTAATTTTGTTAGCACCAGAGATTACACTGTAGGTGTAAACACCTGGAGTTAAATGACTACCATCGATATTCAACATATGATTACCGCGAGATAAGCTGTTATAGGTTTGAGTAGAGATTAAAGAACCTAAGGTGTTTCTCACTTCTAATGTTACATTACCTGGTTTTGTCAAGTAAATCATTACTTGAGAATTATCACTGAATGGGTTTGGCTGGTTTTGATTAACAACAAAAACTTCACCGGTATTGGGAGTTTCAACACCCACACCGTATAACATTCCAATGGTACCATCTAAAATTTCAGAAACAGGAATTGCTTGGTACATGATTTTGTTATTCATCACGTCGTGGTTAGCCATAACACGGTCGTTATTCTGCAAATTAGTTCCAGGGATTTCATCTTGTTGCCATACAACGTGCACAAAATTATCAGCTTCACGGGCAACTGAGGCGAAATCGTCTTCTCTTCCGATGAATTGTGTAATATTTTGAGGTGTTGCCCAAGATACACCGCCATCCGTTGAGTGCACGATTCCAATATCACGGAAGTTGGCATCCAAATCAGAAATATCTTCTTCAATTGGAACAGAGAATGTTACAAAAATATTGCCATTCGCATCAATAGCGGCAGATGGTTGACGCAAAGCGCTGGTATTACCTAGACGCGCAGTGGTGTTTACCCCTTGAGGCAATGCCCCACTCGACAAGGCTTGAGTGGTTGCTGGACGCAAAGAGTTAGCACCATCACCGTTTCTATCGAATTGGTTTCCACCGGCAATGGCTTCGGCACCTTCGGTTTTATCCTCATTCCAATACATTAAAGCTTGGTATCCAGGATAGAAGCTGTAGCTTTCGTCGGCAGTATCGTCGTCAAATACGCGACCCAATCCCCAGAAAGCATGCACCTTGTTTGACGCATCGATAATCACGTGTATGGTACCATCTGCTGTGAATGGGGTATCTGTCATGAATTCTTTACCAGTCCAAGGAGCATATTTGAAAGGTTCAGCCGCTATACGAGTAAAGTCAGAACCGAAATTGCTACTTTTCCAGATGTATGTACCCGTCATCAAACCAGAAATACCAATTGCTACTGTATTTCCTTTGACATCAATTGAATAGGCATCAGCACCACCATAGTTGGTCAAGGTACTGTCGTATCCTGGTAGCATTTGGTGTTGGATATCCCAAGTGGTTCCACCGTCTAAGCTTCTGCTGTAAACCATAGGTGCAAAAATACCGTTTCTGCGGGGAGCGCGAGCTTCACCAGGAGCGGCAGAATCTGTGTAAGAACAGATTAAATGAATGGTATCGCCGGAATTTGCAGCTCTTGCCCAAATGGGTTTGTAAGGTGTTTCGTTCAACACATAGTTTGTTTCTGAGGGACGAGAACTTGCAGAATTGGATTTGGTTAAAAAGAACCCACCGTTGGTTGCATCGTGGCCGATAGTAAATACAGAGCCATCGGATAATATACCTACACTTGGCCAACCTGTACGTTGACTCGCTTCCACTTTTTCATTGGTAGCAGTGCCCCAAGTTCCGGTTGAACTTCTAAAATTATACCCTGTTCCGCGACCTGGAAAACCAGCTGCATCCGAGCTAGCAGTTGTCCAAACAGCAGATACAGAACCGTCCTTATGTCTTACGATTCTGCGGCCCATAGCCGCATTGGATTGTAAGTCATAGTAAGTGGATCCAATTTCTACGAAATTTGCATGATTAGCAGCGCGGTTTGTTACCGAATTTTTTCTGTTGTTTGCGGAGATTACCCCCAAAGCTGTGGGTTCGTTAACTACCCCTCTAATGGTTGTTTTTTCTGCTTTAAGGTTTTGATTTCCTATAAATTTTGCATTTTTAGGATTGTTGGACTGAGCGAAAGTCAGACCCATCATCAAACCCGCGGAAATTACTGTGTATAGTTTTTTCATACGCATAGTTGTTAGTTGCGAATTAACTCATTTTG
>CAZQFZ010000104.1:0-7708 GCA_964592635.1 uncultured Rhizobium sp. | reverse complement strand
TTTTACAGTGAGATTTACCAACTGATTCGCGAATTCTTTTAAATCTACCATTGTTTGTGCTTATTAATTGTGTTAAACTGTTTTTTTTTAAATTATCTTTCCGATAAAGTTTTTACTAAACCGGCAATCTTTTGTCCACCATTGCTTTGCAATGCAGATATAACGTTCTTAGCAGGTGATTGCAACAAGCTGATAATATCTCCGATAAGATCTTCCTTGCTCTTCAAGTTCACCAATGCATCCAATTGATCGTCTCCTATGAATACTGAACTATCTATCCATGCACCCTTTAACAACGGCTTATCTGATTTTTCACGGAATTGCTTAATCGTTTTAGCAGGTGCCTTTACGTTTTCAGCAACCATTACACAAGTTGTACCTTTCAATACAGTGGAAAGATCACCAAAGTCTTTGTCGGATTGCTCCATAGCAATTTTAACTAAGGTGTTCTTTACCATTCTCATGGTAATTCCGTTTTCAAACAATAAACGACGAAACTCATTTGTATTCTTTGCAGATAAACCATCGGTGTCTGCCAAATACACGAAACTATTGTTGTTGAAAGTATCAACTAATTCCGCTACAATATTTGCTTTTTCAATTCTGTTCATCGCTTTTATTAAATTCCAGGGATTGATTTAACATCGATAGACACACTAGGACTCATAGTGCTACTAACAAAAATACTCTTGAAATAGGTTCCCTTGGCGGCAGATGGCTTCAAACGGTGCAATACTTGAACCAATTCTAAAGCATTCTCACTCAATTTTTGAGCATCAAAAGAAACCTTACCAACAGATGCATGAATGATACCTGTTTTGTCCACCTTGAAATCGATTTTACCCGCTTTTACTTCAGTAACCGCCTTACCAACTTCCAAAGTTACAGTTCCACTCTTAGGATTAGGCATTAAGTTACGAGGACCCAAAACCTTACCCAAACGACCTAATTTCGCCATTACCGATGGCATTGCCACTATAATATCAATATCAGTCCATCCACCAGCAATCTTCTCAATGTAATCGTCCAAACCAACATGATCTGCACCAGCATCTTTTGCTTCTTGCTCCTTGTCTGGTGTAACCAACGCCAAAACACGAACGGTTTTACCCAATCCATGAGGCAACGATGCCACACCACGAACCATTTGATTGGCCTGACGAGGATCAACACCCAAACGAACATCGATATCAAAAGAAGAATCGAATTTGGTGTTGCTTATTTTCTTGATGATCTCTGCCGCTTCAACCAATGTATAAGATTTGGTATTATCGTACAAAGCCATTGCCTCTTTTCTTTTCTTAGTCAACTTCATAATACTATTGCTTAAAATTAAAAGGGCGACTCGCCGCTAACTGTGATACCCATACTTCTAGCAGTACCGGCAACCATTTTCATAGCTGACTCTACTGTGAAGCAATTTAAATCCGGCATTTTGTCAGTAGCAATCTGACGTACTTGATCCCAAGTAACGGATGCTACTTTCTTACGGTTCGGCTCAGCGGATCCCGTTTTAATTTTTGCCACTTCTGCCAATTGCACCGCTACTGGTGGTGTTTTGATGATAAAGTCGAACGACTTATCTGAATACACCGTTAGTACTACGGGCAACACCTTACCCATCTGATCTTGGGTACGTGCGTTGAACTGCTTGCAAAAATCCATAATATTGACCCCTTTAGAACCTAAAGCTGGACCAATTGGAGGAGCGGGATTGGCTGATCCGCCCTTCACTTGGAGTTTTACAAATCCTGAGATTTCTTTTGCCATTTTCTGTTACTACTTTTTACAATTTTTGTACTTGATTATAATTTAACTCAAGTGGTGTTCTTCTACCAAAAATCTTCACCATTACCTTGAGCTTGCGCTTGTCTTCTTGAACCTCCTCTATCACACCGTCAAAGTCGTTAAACGGCCCATCTATAACTTTCACTTGTTCACCCACCAAATAATGCTCTTCAGATGTAGCCTCAGCATTACTTAATTCATCGGCAGTTCCTAATATCCTGCTTAATTCACTCGGGCGCAATGGAACCGGAGTATCTTTCGAACCTAGAAATCCTACCACTCCCGATACACTTTTAATCAACGGCATTACTTCAGGATCTGAAAAATCAGCCTGAATCAATATGTATCCTGGAAACGCATTGCGCTCCTTAACTACTTTCTTACCGTCTTTAACTTGGTAAACTTTTTCAGTTGGAATCAATATCTGAGGCACAAAGGGTAACTTGTTGTCGCGCTCTAGCTCAACCTCAATGTTATGCTTCACCTTCTTTTCTTGTCCGGTGATTGCACGTACAACATACCATTTATGTTTTTCTTCAATTACTGACATCAGTGCTTATTTAAACAGCTTATAAAACTGAGTGGTTGAGAAACCCAAAGTGGTATCCAATCCCCATATAACCAATGAGAATAATAAAGATGCAACAAGTACAATCCATGTACTTTCTCTTAGTTCACTCCATGTAGGCCAAGAAACTTTGTTCAAAAGTTCATCTTTGATTTCACGGAGATAATTGGATATACTAGACATATGTTTCGTTATTAGCACGGGTACAAGGATTCGAACCCTGATCGAAGGTTTTGGAGACCTCTATTCTACCATTGAACTATACCCGTATAAAAAGGAGTGCATGAGCACTCCTTTTATATATTTTTGATATCGCTTTTCAGCTATTAATCAAGGATTTCAGTTACCTGACCCGCACCTACTGTTCTACCACCTTCACGAATCGCAAAACGCAATCCTTTTTCCATAGCGATAGGTTGAATTAAATCAACGTGAATAGTTACGTTATCACCAGGCATTACCATTTCCACACCTTCACCTAAAGAAATTTCTCCAGTTACGTCAGTTGTACGGAAATAGAACTGAGGACGATATTTGTTAAAGAATGGTGTATGACGTCCACCTTCTTCCTTGCTCAATACGTAAACCTCAGCTTTGAATTTTTGGTGAGGTTTAACTGATTTAGGAGCGCAAATAACCATACCACGACGGATATCGTTTTTGTCAACACCACGCAACAACAAACCTGCGTTGTCACCAGCTTCACCACGATCCAACAATTTACGGAACATTTCTACACCAGTACAAGTTGATGTTAAGAATCCACCGAATCCGATGATTTCTACCGCATCACCTACGTTAATCACACCACGCTCGATACGACCAGTTGCTACTGTTCCACGACCAGTGATTGAGAATACGTCCTCGATTGGCATCAAGAAAGGCTGATCAACCAAACGTGGAGGTACAGGTACCCAGTTGTCTACAGCTTCCATCAATTGCAATATAGTTTCAACCCATTTAGGATCATTGTTCAAACCACCCAATGCAGAACCACGGATGATAGGAGTGTTTTCTGAATCGAATTCATAGAAATCCAACAATTCGCGAATTTCCATTTCAACCAAGTCAAGAAGTTCTGGATCGTCTACCATATCCACTTTGTTCATGAATACCACCAAACGAGGAACACCTACCTGGCGAGCCAACAAAATGTGCTCACGAGTTTGTGGCATCGGACCATCTGTAGAAGCTACTACTAGAATAGCACCGTCCATCTGCGCAGCACCAGTTACCATGTTCTTCACATAATCCGCGTGACCTGGACAGTCAACGTGCGCATAGTGACGATTTTGTGTTTGGTACTCTACGTGTGCAGTGTTAATTGTAATACCACGCTCTTTTTCTTCAGGAGCTGAATCGATTGAATCAAATGAACGAGCTTCTGAGAATCCCGCATTGGCCAAAACAGATGTAATAGCCGCAGTCAAGGTAGTTTTTCCGTGGTCAACGTGACCAATGGTACCAATGTTTAAGTGCGGCTTGGAACGGTCAAAGGTTTCTTTTGCCATAGTGTTTGTTGTTAGTTTGTTTTTAAAAAATGTTTGAGCCAATGAGGGGAATTGAACCCCTGACCTTTTCCTTACCAAGGAAACGCTCTACCCCTGAGCTACATCGGCTTACCATCAACTTAAGTTGACAATCGAGCGGGAGACGAGGCTCGAACCCGCGACCTACAGCTTGGAAGGCTGTCGCTCTACCAACTGAGCTACTCCCGCGTTTTGTACTTGGAAAAATAATAAGTGGGGGTAAGTGGACTCGAACCACTGAACCCGAAGGAGCGGATTTACAGTCCGCCGCAATTGCCGCTATGCGATACCCCCTTCTGATACTTTTTCTTGTACCTGGAGCCACCAGTCGGGATCGAACCAACGACCTACTGATTACAAGTCAGTTGCTCTACCAGCTGAGCTATGGTGGCTTTTATTTCTAAGAACTTACCCTCTTTTTCTTGCTGATGCTTTCAAAAAGGACTGCAAAAATAGTAAATAGTTTGAACTTTTCAAGTGGTTTAATAATTTTTTTTCACTTTTATTTTTACCCCCGCGCTTTTCTATCACTTTCTCTCCAAACACCCTTATTTTTGTAACCGCAAATTTAACCTTGTTTTGCCATTTTTACTATATCATGAACAAAAAAATATTAAAACCCTTCCTGATTATCGCATTTGCCCTAGCAGCCCTTACCCTGCTTTGGAAAAATCTCGACAATACCTCCAACTGGGATCCCGATATGTTCGCTCTCCAAAACGCATCCAGTGTAGATAGAATGGTTTTTACCCCCAATAACGAAAAAGTAAAACCCATCGAATTCGTCCGAATCAATGGCGATTGGTTTATCAAATCAAATAAAGAATTAATCCTCGCCGATAGTGCAAATATTTCCATGCTCCTCAATTGGGCCATGCCTCGACTTAAAATCAAAATGCCCGTTTCAGATCAACAAAAAAAACATGTGGTTGACGCCATGGCTAAAGATGCTACTAAAGCCACGTTTTACATAAACAACCAACCAGTGCATACTATATATGTGGGTGGCTCAACGCAAGATAATATGTCCACTTTTATGTTCTACCCCGATTCAGATCGTCCGTGTATTGTTGAAATACCCGGTTTCCAAGGATATCTTACCCCCTATTTCATGACCGATCCCAACATATGGAAAAGTCCACTACTTGTTCATTCCGAAACCCAAGAAATTCAACAGTTAAATGTATTCTATCCCCACCAAGTCCAAAATAGCTTCTCAATTAATCAAAAAAACGATCAACTCACTTTAACCGAATTCAAATCCCAAAAAACAATCCCCGCAAAAAATAGTTTGATGGCCGGTTATTTACTCTTCTCTAAAGATTTTGCTCGTGAAATTGGTCCCGTTCCAGCCATCAACAATGCCAAAACAATGAAAGATTCTATTCTGAAATCCAAACCTTTGGTGGTTATTGAATACATTTACACCAACGGCAATAAAATAACTCTTACCGTTATCCCCCAAAATTCATTTGAAGATGTATTGATTGATGCGAAGCCTACGAACACTGAAACCATTCAAACCGCACTTTATTGGGTAAAATCCTCTGCCGATCCATATCTTTGGACAGCCCAAGATATCGCCATAAAAAATCGTCTTAAATCTAAATTCGACTTTATTAAACCCTAATTGCACCCATTTTTTATCATGAACTTTAGATTGATAGGTGCCATTATTGGCTTAATCTCATCCGGTTTTTACGGTTTAATCATCGGTTTTGTAATCGGTTCTTACATTGACTATGCCGTTGGAGGAAGCTCCTCTCAAAATTCTGATTCAGAAAATAACTTTAATAATTCCCGAAATTATAATTCGCAAAACAGAAGTTACGGCTCTTTTGGAGGATATTCTTCTACTTCTAACGGTGGATACAATACTGCTTCCCCCGTGGATTTTAAAAATTCACTACTCATTCTTATTGCAGCCGTTATGAAAGCCGATGGCCGAGCCATGAAAAGTGAACTCGATATGGTTAAATCCATGCTACTCAGAACTTATGGCGAAGCAGAAACCAAAGTCATGCTGCTTCAACTTCGCGACTATCTTAAAGAAAATCACAACCTTACCGAAGTTTGCCGAAATCTTAGAAACAGAATGTCGTATTCCCCCCGATTGGAATTAATTCATATCCTGTTTAGAATCTCAAGAGCAGATGGCGATATATCCTCCGCAGAAATTGCTCTGATTCAAAGTGTTGCAACTCAACTTGGTATATCCACTCCCGATTATCTTTCACTCAAAGCGATGTTCGTAACCACTGTTGATTCCGACTTTAAAATACTCGATGTTTCTCCCAATGCCTCTGAAGACGATGTAAAAAAAGCATATCGAAAACTCGCACTTCGATTCCACCCCGACCGACTTCAAGGATTAACCGATAGTGAAAAAAAATCTGCTGAAGACAAATTTATTCGCGTCCAAAAAGCCTACGAAAACATCAAGAAAAACAAAGGTTGGAATTAATAGTTTACAAGGTAAATTACAAATATCATCGTCCAATTACATCATTCAGAATTACCACCTCCATTACATGTTTCAAGTTCACTTAGCCCTTTTTTTTGTCAGTTTATTGTATGCCATTTTGTTTTCTTGGGCAGGCCAAATCATGCCGAATCATTTAACTTCCGAAACATTCGTTTGGTTAAGAATCTCATTTGCAACTGTGTTGTTTCATGTTTTTTCTTTTTTCGGGAGACGCGATAACGTAGATTGGAAAAAGCACTGGAAAGAATTCGCCATTTGCGGGTTCTTCGGAACTTCCGCCAACATGTATTTATTTTTCAAAGGATTGGAAAGCACTTATCCCATTAATGGAGCGGTACTCATGTTATTCACGCCTTTGTTTGTAGGGATTTTCGATCATATCAGAATCAAAAAATGGCCGAATTTAGTATTTAGTATTTCCATTTTTGTAGCTGCTTTTTCCTGCTTCTTTTTAATAACATCCAATGGTGCTAAATTTTCGGCTAAAACTATGTGGGGCGACATTTGGGTGGCCATCAATGCTATGCTGTATGCGGTTTATTTGGTTAGAGTGAAGAACTTAACCCAATATTATCAACCCATCACAATAAATAAATGGACATTTACATTCGGATTTCTTTTTATATCGCCCATTGCATTAAACTCAGTTTTGAATACATCGTTTGAAACTATCCCATCCGATATTTGGATTAAAATTGCCTACATCTTATTCTTCACTAGTTTTTTAGTTTACTTATTGAATGCCTTTGCCGTAAAAAAAGCCGGTCCCACTTTAGCAGGTCTGTACATTTATCTTCAACCGATTTTAGCCACGTTCATCGCTTTTTTATTAAACACCGACGAAATTAGTTGGCAAAAAATTTCGCTCATGTTGCTAGTATTAGTTGCAACGTTTACCGCCACTCGATATACACCTAAAACCGAATAGGAAATCATTCAACGAGTGCAGTGAGAGATTCAAGAGAGTATCTAAATATTCTTGGTATTTGATCAGTTGTGCTTACGAATTCAAGTTTGACGTATTTTCCTAATTCTGCATCAAATTGGATTTCAAAATAGACTACCCTAATCTGTATTATTTAGTATTGCATAATCTCTAATTTCAATTTCCTTACTCTACTTAAAACTATAATTTGTTGCTAAATTAAAGTTACCATCCAACTTTTGACATTCACTGAGTTTTTTCGTAAATTTGCAGTAATTGAAATTTTATGCGCAACGCTAAAGCAAACGACATCCTTAAAACATTAGTTGACTCTGTTGAAAAGAACGGAATTCAAGCAGATAAATGCATCGCTCCTTTGCAAGAAGCAAGACAGTTTGCATTAGAAGAAAACG
>CAZQFZ010000103.1:0-7749 GCA_964592635.1 uncultured Rhizobium sp. | reverse complement strand
ATTTCAAGTAGTAGGAATTTCATATTTTAAAATGAAACAGTTGAATTATTTTTTCGAACTACACGATAGATCAATTTTATTCACCCGTTTTCATTATTTGTTATTGATGAAATTTGTTTAAGGTTTTTTCAAATTTGTTTAATCTTAATTAAAACTTTGCATTAATTAAGTTGAATGATCAAATCTACTCGATAAACACCATCTGAAATAGACGATTTAATGTCGTGTTTATTGGGATATATTAAAGTAAGTCTCTTTTTTATGTTCTGTAGTCCTATACCACCCCTTTCCAAACTTTTATATTCTGGATTGAATGAATTCTCAATTAAAAAACGAAATCCCAAATCCACTCGATGAGCATGTATCCGAATGAAACGATTTTGTGGAAGGACTTGTTCACTATGTTTAAATGCATTTTCAACCAATGTTAAAAACAACATTGGTTCCACTAGTTCGTCGTTTAATACATCTTCAATTTCTAATTCTATTTTTACTTGACTACCGATTCGAAGTTTTTCAATTAGTACATAATCCTTTACATGTTCCATTTCTTTACGTATTGAAACCTTACCCTGATTACTTTCATAAAGTATATACCTAAGTATATTTGAAAGTCGCAACACCACTTCAGGAGCCAAATCCGATTTGGATAGAGTTAATGCATAAAGATTATTCAAGGAATTGAATAGAAAATGCGGATTAATTTGAGATTTTAAAAATTTAATCTCAGTTTGTAGTTGAATCTGTTTTAGTTCGGTGTTGGTTTTTTGATCCTTATACCACTGCTTTACCAATTTAAGAACCATGGTAAGAATGACCGAAAAAAGAACATTGATCACTAAAAACAGAAAAAAAGTATCTGACCAAACCAGATTTTGCAATCCAGCATTGTTGATAACCATGTGTACCACTATGCTCAAAGGAAAGCAAACACTCAGTATCCCCAAAGCGAGACTAATCAAGTACAGTAAATAACTACGAGTTAGTAGAAATCTTGGAATTAAAAAATCGTTGTTGAAATAAGCAGCAATTGCGTGAAAAACGAGTAGTCCGTTTGATATAATAAATGATTCAAAGGTGGTTTTGCCCCAAGGGAAGATAATAGAATAAACAAAAGCATAGATTAACCAAAACACCAAATGGTCTAATTTCCATTGGAGTAGAATCTGCTCGATTCTCTGCAAATATGTTCTTTTTTGATATGGCAATTAGACAATTTTATTTTCCGGTTTCACGAATGATTTCAAGCGCCAATTGAATAAATTTTCCAATATGTGAAATCTGAGCACCTGATTGAGCCTCGGAAGTTTGTCCAAAATCAACAATATTGCCACCAATTGGAAAGTTCGAGAAATACAAACTAGCTGCAGCAAATCCAATAATATTGATTAATAACAATATCATAAGAATTAACATTCGTTTGTTGTATTTCTTTTTCATTTCCATGAGTTGCTTCCAAAAAATATGCCAACTTTGTATTTAGACGTATTTGACATGAAGTTTGTTACATCACAATTCAAAAAAATTCAAAATAATCTTCCTTCCTAGATAAAGTATCGTTGAATCCTTTGTATTCCAAGGTCTTTCCATTTCGATTGACTTTTTGTCAGTAGACAGCCAATTTGTCGCATCACGTTCAATAATACCCATTACACCGTACATATTAAAAAGAGCTAAACCAGGATGATTTAAATCAAGTGCATTTCTAGAAAACGGAAATTCCTCTTTTTTCAACGAATTGAAAACTAAATAATTTAAACTATTTGCCAAATCCACTTGAGATACTGTATTTGAGATTAATTTATTTCGTTCATCCATTGTAATGGTTTTCAGAAATTGATCGATGGGCTTTCCCCAAAAGACCCAAGGAATGTGAAAGAAATTACGTTGTCCGAAAAAAGTAGATTCTGTATTTATATTTTTCCCATGATCGGAAATAATTACAAAGAGTGCATTGGTATCGAGACGTTGAATTCTCTTTATACACTGATAAATTGCCAAATCCAAAATTCTTACTGAATGAATATATTGTTGTAATTCACGATTATTATTGTTATTGAACCTGCTGAGTGGTTTGGTTTGCCATTTGTTTATATCATACGGTTCATGAGTACTTGATGTTAATACAATGTTGAACTTAGGATTATGTTGTTTTATTTTTTTCGTAGTGTTAACCTGAAAAACATCGAGCAAAATGGGATCAAAATACCCCCAATTTCCTTTCATATTCCGGGATATCCACTCATTATCTTGGTTTATAACTGCTTTACCGATATTTTGAGAATGATTTTTTGCGTTTAAATGCTTGAGGATTGTATTGGTTACGGAATATGGGTTGTTCAAATCATCCAAATTCATATTATCCAATTCGTTTTCATCATATATTGAATCTAATCCAGCATTGAGCAAATAGTTTTGCATATTTGCAAAATTCAAATTCCCTCCATAATAAAAATGAGATTGATATCCAGTTTGTTTAAATGAATGAATCAAACTAGGCAGTTTTTTATATTTGTCTGGATAATTTAATATGCTTTGCCATGGTTGTCCAGGCCAAGCCGACAATATAGTAGCTAAACCTTTATCGGTTCTATCACCACATGCAAATGCTTGTTTGAAGCCCAATCCGTTCTTGGCTAAATTATCCAAATTAGGAGTAGCATTTACAGATGATTGTGAAAAATAGTTGGATATTTCAGCTGAAACCCCTTCAAGTATAAACAAATAGATATTCGGTTGGATTGCATTTTGTTTAGAAGTATGATTTTGTTTTTCAAATTGTTGTTCTTGGGAAGATTTTCCAAAATAATCAGATTCAAAATGTGGGCTTGAAAACTGAATGGATGTAATATGATCAATTTTAGGATGTTTTTCTAAATTGCTGAATTGGTAAATAAAATTCCAAAAACTATTTAACGATAACTGATTGTTTAATTCATTGTTTTTTTGAAATCGAAATGACTCTGAAATTTGCAAAGGTACTTTGGAGGTTCCGCCTCGAATCCCCAAAAAAAGCAAAAATAAGGTGGGTATTAAATAACCTAAATTCAAGACCAAAGATTGTGATTTTTTTATTTGCTTTTGAATATAAGTAATGAATTGAGTCATGAACCAATAACATATAACTCCAATTATTAGGAGTGAAAATAGAAGGAGAAATAATGTAGTTTTCGAAATTGAAGCTTTAACCGATTCAACGGGAAATTTTATAAAAGATAGAGCTTGTGCATTGATCCGGCAACCCCAATATTTCAATAGAAAAATGTCAACTATCAAGGAAATGAGAACAATGAGAATAATTGATACATTCAGTATAGAAATAATACGAATTAAGATTTTGAATTTTTTTAATATCTGCAGTGTAAGAACCCCAAATAAGGTCAAGATATAACTCAGCAAATAAGATGTAGCGGAAATATCCATTTTTAGACTTCCGTCGATGATTCGAATAAATTCTTCGAAGTGGATTGGAGTATCAATTAAAAAAATGGTGGCAATTCGAGAAATCTGAAAACCCAAAAAAATGAATAAGCCCCAACCCCAAAATTTTAAAAAAAGCCCGTTGTATAACGGGCTTTTTGCAATTTTATTCCATTTCAACATTCAAATAATCAATCAATAATTAATTTACCCAAGTTGAAGTTTCCGTGGGTTGAATTCAATACAACAAAATATAAACCTGGTGGCAAATCCAAACCAAATTGTTGAGTAACTTCTTCAGTTGATTTGAATACGCAATTCAACTTACCCGTTTGGTCAAATAGTTGAATTTGAGACTCTTTTGGAAGATTCTTAAAATTCAAAACGCGACTCGCTGGATTGGGCCAAAACTGAATTTGCGACGGATTTATCTCATTATTGGAGTTCAAAACTACTTGAATATAAGCTACTTTCTCTTTTTTATTGCTTCCATTTGCATTGGTAGCTTCAAGTGATATGGTGTACGAGCCTAATGCCGTAAATTTTACTTGAGGATTTCTATCGGTTAAAGTAGAGCCATTTTCTAAAGTGTAGGTTGAAGGATTAATTTCCCATTTATAAGATGTCGGATTATTTGCAGAAAGATCGATCAAATTTACATTTTGATTTAAAATTGGCACCAAATCATTGGCAGTAAAATCGGCCATTGGCGCTGCAGAACTATTAGTTGAAACGGTAATGTAATTGGTTTTGGTTTTGGTGTCTTCGGATGCCAAATTGGCTGCTTTCAGTTTTACGGTGTACGAGGTTGCCGTGTTAAAAGAAACATAGATTTCTTTGTCCGTTAATTTTGATTGTGCTTGCAGTGTGTATGAGTTGGGTGAAATTTCCCACAATGTATTGGTTTCATTTTCAGAGGTGGATGTAATTTTAACCGTTTGATTTACAATAGGATTGGTTGTTGATGCAACAAAATCTGCAGTAACAGTAAGTAGCAACGGCACTTTTCTTACCACATTATTTCCAAAATCAGGTACATACATACTTTTTTCTGCTTTTCTGAAATCGATGTGGATAATTTCACCAAATCGAGCATCTAATACAGGACCATTGACATAACCGGATTGAGTTGCATGTCCGGCATAAATTGAGGTAGTTTTGCCGTTAAACATCTTTATGCATGTAGGTTCCACGATGAATATATTTCCATCAATTTGAATTACGTCGGTAGGATAATTAAGATTGGAAACCAATGTAGTTGTAACTCCTGTGAAGGTATTTACTCTGCGGATACATTTGTTATTTTTGTCGGCAACAAGCAAAAACGTGTCGTTGTCTTCCATTGAAATACCCATTGGGTATGAAAAGCGAGCATCTTTACCTGTACCATCTTGATAACCTTTACCTTTGGAACCATCACCGGCTAATGTAGAAACTTGGCCAGAGTAAATTTTTCGGATGCAATGATTTTCTGTATCGCAAACAAAGATGATTCCTTTTTTGGTAAAAACGATGTCTTCGGGGGAAGCAAATGCGGCATCTGCCACTGCGCCGTCCACATATCCCCCAAGAAAAGAAGCATTGCCTGCTTGGGTGGTCCAGGAAGCTTCATTGGAAGAATTTACAAAACGAGTACCCTTACGGATCAAACAATTATAGCGGTCTGCTACCCATATATCTTGAGAGTTGGGGTGCACTGCCATACCAGCGGGGTAGGTAAATCGGGAAACCAAACCCGTACCATCTGTATTTCCTAGAGCTTGAGAGGAATACGGATCGCCTCGATAACCACCGCGATTTCGAGAAACGGAACCATCAATTAACATGATGTTATGTTCATCTGAAATGTAAACACGGTTGTTTGTATCGATTGCAATACCACAAGGACGACTATAATATTCCTGATTTAGCGGATTTGCAGCAGTTGAGTTAAATTTTCCAGAATCTTTGTATTGAATGCCAGCAATAGTACTAACGCTTTGTCCAAAAAGTGACAGACTTGCAGTTACCAAAGTGGCCAATGAAAAGTGTTGCTTCATCATGGGTTGAGTTATTAATTGGTATTGGGTTTAGACTCGAAAATAAGTACTTTGACAAAATCAATGCCAAAAATTACAAATGACTTATCCCCAATAAAACATTCTGTTCAATTTTTTCGAGAATGTTATCGTAAGACCTTTTTTGCAATGGTTTACCTAGCATGCCTTCGTACAATTCTTGATACCGACCCGAGATAGAATCAACGAACTCATCGGTCATTTCGGGAATGAGTTGGCCTTTCAAACCTTGAAAGCCTTTAGCAATCAGCCATTCACGAACAAATTCCTTAGAAAGTTGGCGCTGTTGAGAACCAGCAATTTGCAATTTTTCATAAGTATCTGCGTAGAAAAAGCGACTACTATCTGGAGTATGAATTTCATCAATGAGGGTAGCAACATCTTCATTTAGACCAAATTCGTATTTGGTATCTACCAAAATAAGGTTTTTAGAAGCGGCATAATTAGTACCAAATTGGAAGAGTTCAAAGGTTTTTTCGTATAGGTAATCCAATTGTTTTTTTGTAATGATCTTATTATGAAGAATTTCGTTGTACGATATATCCTCATCGTGACCACTACTCGCTTTGGTAGCTGGCGTTATTATGGGTTGGGGTAGTTTATCGTTTTCTTTTAATCCTTCTGGAAGCACATTTCCACAAAGCTCTCTCCCACCTTGTTTATATACCCGCCAAGCATGACCGGTAAGATAATTACGAACTACGAATTCAATAGGAATTGCGTCGCATCTTTTACCAATGGTTACTTGAGGATCGGGATTGGATATTTTCCAATTGGGGATAATATGCGAAGTAGCATTTAAGAATTCATTAGCAATTTCGGTCAGAACTTGCCCTTTATTGGGAATACTTTTGGGCAGTACATGATCAAAAGCAGAAATTCTGTCGCATGCAACAATAACTAAATACTCTTTTCCGATGAAATAGACATCGCGAACTTTACCTCGGTAAAAATTCGTTTGATTTCTAAAATAAAAATTTGTGGAGGTTAAAGCTTTCATAATATGAGCAAAAATAATCTATTTGAACTTGGGTTAATTCAATAAATCCTGTTATTAAAGAAAATTATTCTGAATCTGAACGATCATAAGCTTTGATAATTTCTTTAACTAGTCGATGTCGCACTACATCTTCGGTATCCAATTCAACAATTGAAATTCCTTTGATATTTTTAAGAATTTTGAGGGCTTTAAACAATCCTGATTGTTGTTTTCGAGGAAGATCCACTTGGGTCATATCCCCAGTGATAATCAGTTTTGCGTTGGGTCCCATACGAGTTAAAAACATTTTTAACTGAAGGTCGGTACTGTTTTGAGCTTCATCTAAAATCACATAACAGTTATCTAAAGTTCTACCACGCATGAATGCGAGTGGAGCAATTTCAACGGTTCTAGATTCCACCATACTCTTCAATTTATCGAGGGGAATCATATCTTCTAGTGCATCGTACAATGGTCTTAAATAAGGATCAATCTTTTCTTTTAAATCACCGGGTAAAAAACCCAAACTTTCACCAGCTTCAACAGCTGGACGAGTTAAAATAATTCTACGAATTTCTCTGTTTTTTAAAGCCAAGACAGCCAAGGCTACCGCAGTGTAGGTTTTTCCGGTACCGGCTGGACCAATTGCAAAAAGGATATCATTGTCTTTTGATGATTCCAACATTCGTTTTTGGTTTTTGGTTCTAGCCTTTATTTTCTGTCCACGTGTTCCAATGAATAACACTTCATCATCGGGATTTTCGGAAATTTGGTTCACATCAAAATCGATGGCAAGAGCTTCTTGAATTAATCGCTCATTTAATTCCCCTTTTTTAATGTACAATTTTTCTAACACTGCCATCCCTGCCGCAAAAGCATCCAAGCTGGATTGATCGCCAAATACTTTAATTTCATCGCCTCTAGCCACAAATTGCAATTTGGGATATTTGCTTTTTATCAAGTTGATATGGACATTATTCGGTCCATAAAACAACTGTGGGTTGATAATTTCTAAGGTGTAAACTAACTCCGTCAATTTATTTTTAATATTTTTACAAATATATGGATTCATTTGATGCTACGAAGAGAGAGTTGATTCATTATTGGACGGATTTTGGAGCTGAATCTATTGAATTTACTTTAGCACAGGCTCAATTACACAAGAATTTCTCTAAATATCAAATTGCAGTTAGTCCTTCTAAATTAAAAAAGGGGAATGTTATCGCACAGTCTGTATTTTTTAGGCAATTCAAAGACCATTTTCCCGAGGGTACTATACACATTTGTCATGTT
>CAZQFZ010000102.1:0-7868 GCA_964592635.1 uncultured Rhizobium sp. | reverse complement strand
AAGCAGTTGGTCATACGTTGGAAAATGTAATTGCACAACCTCCAGCAAGTTTTCACTACTAAACCGCATTACAGTTGTCATTTTTTTTGCGTACAAAATAGCACCATCACAATCAAGCCCACATGAATCAAAATCCCAACAAACTGGATATATTAGCCATTGCAGCACATCCCGATGATGCAGAATTAGCTTGTTCCGGAACCATTCTAAAACACTTAAAACAAGGATACAAAGTAGGAATTTTAGATTTAACGGAAGGCGAATTAGGAACTCGAGGAAATCGACTATTGCGTTATGAAGAAGCGAACAAAAGTTCTCAAATTTTAGGAGTTCATTTTCGTCACAACCTAAATTTAGGCGATGGTTTTTTTGAAATAAACACTAACACTTTGATGAAAATCATTGAAATATTGCGCTTTACCCAGCCCGAAATTGTTTTGGCCAATGCACCATCGGATAGACATCCGGATCACGGTAGAGCTTCAGAACTCGCTTCACGCGCATGCTTCCTTTCTGGACTGCCCAAAATCATTAGTCATTGGAACAATCAAACGCAAATAGCTCATCGACCCAAAAATGTATATCATTACATTCAGGACAGAAATTTAAATCCCGATTTAATCGTTGATATCACGGAAGAATTTTCAACCAAACTTGAAAGCATCCGCGCATTTTCAAGTCAATTTTACAGTCCCGATTCAAAAGAACCCACAACACCCATTAGTACCCAAGACTTTTTTCAATTCATTGAAGCAAGAGCGAGAGAATTTGGTCGCGCCATTGGAGTAACTTATGCAGAAGGATTTAAAATCCAAAAACCAATCGGCGTAAACGATTTATTTTCAATATATTAATGGTATTTTTTTAATTTATTATTAAATTCACCGCCTTGAAAACTTGCAAACCATGAAACTTAACCTGAACTACTTGATCTGGATGCTTTCGTTTGTTGTTTGTACCTTTTCAAATGCCCAACAAACGGTGGAACAATTAATGAAAATCAAACCTATTTCGATTGTTGAACACCCCACTGAACAAGAAGAAAACGTAATCTTTTTACCTATGGAGTTTTCAAGTTCTGTTTTTATAAAACCTCCGAAAAACGTGGTTATTCCAAAAGGAAAAGAAGTAATTACTGTACATCTGGTATATACTAAATACAGACAAGTTGACACGTTCAATCAACCGCTGTTAAATAAAAAACGCTTCGAAAATTTACAAAGTTTGTTTCCAGAAATATTCAACATGAAACAAGTGGAGTGGAGAGTACTCGAACAACGCAAAGGGAAAACTGAATCCGAAGCGCGAAAAATGTATCATGGGTTCATTATCTTTTTGAGGGAACCACCCTCGGAAGAGAAACTCTCTGCAGAAAAATGGTTGATAAACAGAATTCTGTTGAACTTCCACGATTCCATTATCGATGTTCCCGAAAGAACGTTGTATCGCAAAAGAAAACGTAGAGTCGAAACGGGTTTATACATACCCAGAAACGAAAGGAAAGCAGCAAAAGGCATTCGTTACAAGAGCAAGGGTATTTGGTTCAGAGAGCCCGAAATGACAACCGTGATTGATTCCATCCCCCGAAAAAAAATAAAAGGTTACAAAAAACGAGTGGGCGTTTTTAATGGTGGAATATTAGCAAATACCCATGAATTTGATGCACTTTTAGCAAAAAAAATGACCGGCAAGTGGGTCGTAGTTACCGATGTTACAGCTTCCATGGCACCCTATTCTGCTCAGGTGCTAGCTTACATAAAATTCAATGAAGATCTAAGAAAAAACGGACATTTCGCATTCTTTAATGATGGTAATGGCGCCCCGCATATGCTTAAAAAAATTGGCGCTTCAGGAGGAATTTACACCTGTAAATACAATGAGTTCGACTCCATTTACAATACTTTAGTTACAGCCATGCAAAACGGTGATGGTGGAGATATACCTGAAAATAACATCGAAGCCATTCTGAACTCTCTTCAAAAATGGCCTGATGCAGATTCCGTATTGATGATTGCCGATGCTAAAGCTCCCATTAAAGATATTTCACTCCTCAAATTCGTGAAAAAACCCGTCTCGGTAATGTTATGCGGTAACGTGAATGGTGATATTCCGAACGACTATTTAAATCTCGTGCGTACTACAGGAGGCAGTATCATCCAAACCGATGACGAAATTCGTGATTTGAAAAAATTAAAAATCGGTGATACATTCGACTGCGGCGATAGAGTTTTCAAACTCACCGAAAAAGGAATTCTTAGAGTTGAGTGATTTTTGTCATTTTCAATCTGTCAGATTCACCGTAATTTTGCAATGTCATGATCGAAACCGACATTATCATTATTGGGGCTGGCCCCGTGGGTTTGTTCACCGTTTTTGAAGCAGGTCTATTGAAACTTCGCTGTCATCTAATTGATGTATTACCTCAACCCGGCGGGCAATTAACTGAAATTTATCCCAAAAAACCCATTTATGATATTCCGGGATTCCCGGAGGTACTTGCGGGCGATTTGATTGACAACTTAATGAAACAAATTGAGCCCTTTAAACCGGGATTTACCTTAGGTGAAAAAGCGGTATCTATTGAAAAAGTTGACGAATTAAACTTCGTTGTTACCACCGAGTCCGGACTTCAACACAAAGCACCTAACATCGCTATTGCTGGTGGGTTGGGCGTATTTGAACCGAGAAAACCTCCCATTCCAAATCTATCTGATTTTGAAAAAAAGGGAGTTGATTACATGGTGAAAGACCCCGAAAAATATCGAAACAAGAATATTGTAATTGCCGGAGGCGGAGATAGTGCATTAGACTGGACCATTTTTCTAAAGGATGTTGCAGCTAAAGTTACTTTGGTCCATCGAAGTGGAGAGTTCAGAGGTCACTTAGATTCGGTACAAAAAATAATGGATTTTAGTGCTTCTGGGGATTTGAATCTGCTCACTTATACTGAAATCACCGAATTAAAAGGCACTTCCGAAGGCTTAACTCACGTTGGGGCTAAATCCAAAGACCTATCAGAATTGCAATGGATTGAAACCGATTATTTCCTACCTCTTTTTGGATTATCGCCTAAACTAGGTCCTATTGCGGATTGGGGATTGAACATTGATAAAAATGCAATTTCAGTAAACACGGAAGATTATAGTACCAATATTCCCGGCATTTACGCCATCGGTGATATCAACACCTACAAAGGAAAATTAAAATTAATTCTTTGTGGATTTCATGAAGCAACCTTAATGGTACAAAGTGCATTCAAACGAATATATCCAGATAAAAACTTGGTTTTGAAATACACTACCGTTAACGGTGTTAATGGGTTTTAACCGAGTTTTGCATCTATACACTGTGTGCTGTAAATTTGCCCCCTCAAATAACCCATGAATCCATTCAAACCGTTAAAGTACCTTCTGATAATTTTTGGAATATCTTTATTGCCTGTATTTTTCTACAAATGGGTGAATCCTTCTTTTACTTGGATTCAATCTTCGCAAAGTGAACTGAGAAAATACGAAGGTGAATGGATTGATATTGAAGATATCCCCGACCACTTCGAACTAGCCGCATTAGCTGGTGAAGATCAACGCTACTTTGAACATCACGGTTTTGATTTTAAAGCCATTCAACAGGCCATTAATCACAATATGAAAGGTGGAAGTGTGCGAGGAGCTAGTACCATCAGTCAACAAACGGCTAAAAATGTTTTTTGTTGGGAAGGGAGAAGTTGGCTCAGAAAAGGATTGGAAACCTATTACACTCTTTGGATTGAGCTCATTTGGGGAAAGAAACGGATTCTAGAAGTTTACCTCAATGTCATTGAAATGGGAAGAGGCGCTTTCGGAATTGATGAGGCAGCACATTATTACTATTCCAAATCGGGTAAAGAATTAACACGCAGAGAATCCATAAATATCATTTCTATGTTGCCTTGTCCTCGAACCTGCGGCATCAATCATCCCATCTCCAGAAAACGACAATTTGCCATCAACAAAGCCATGAGGAAATACGGCTTGAAGCTGGACTACTGAGGCTAAAAGCTGGACTACTGATTTAAGTTTACAGTAATTTATTGTTCTTATTTGGAATTTTGGGGGATAAAATCCTCAAAAAGCACTTATAAATAGAACTTCTAAATTACCCATTACACAACTTCGTCAAATGTGATAATTGTCATAGTATTACTCTGAAAATCTCACTATTTTCGAGTTAAGATTGTTTCCTGTTCAAATCTGTGATTACTCTGCTCAAAAAATACCGCTTTCCATTTATAATCAACGCAATAGTAATTATTGCTTTGAACTTTCAATGGTTAGCTCAAGTTTGGATAGTTGCGAATTTCTACATTAATCGAGAAGAGATTATTGCTGAATCTTGTGTAGAACGTAACAAACCAAAGAACTGCTGTCAAGGAAGCTGTCAATTAGCAGCATCGTTACAAAAAGTCAATCATACTTCACCTCAAGCGGAAACACATCCCAACATCAGCATACAGAATTTTGAATACTTCAGCGAATTGATTTCTGTAGAAGTTGGAACTCCACAAAAAATTCATTCTCTGATTTTTTGCACAAACACTGTCAAAACAATGAGTGGGCATTTCCCCGACATTTCGCATCCCCCGTGTTTGTCATAATCCAATCCATTTCATTAGGGGCTATTTGTTCTAGATTGTAGTACCCTTATTAAATTAACAGCTTCACATTTGAATTGATTATTACATAGGTATAGTCGTCTGTTTGCTAATTCTATTTACTTTTCCATTGAGGCCTATTATTTACCATTGGAAAACCAATCTACTATTTATTACCATATTTATTACTACAATTTGAAATTCAAACTATAAAACATCATTATGAAAAAATCCATATTCAAAACCCTTGCGTTAGCAAGCATAGCATTAATTGCAACCATCAGTTTCCAATCCTGCACGGATGAACCAACAGAGCCAACTAAAACCAAAGGCACATTAACAGTTGAATTTGAACATGTTTGGGGACTCGACAAGGCACCATTTTACATGAATACGCCTTTGTTGCACCCCATGTCTAAAGATACTATTTCTGTAAATTTGTTAAAATACTATGTTTCAAACATTGTACTTACGAATGCCAACGGATCAAAATTCGTAGTTCCTGAAAGTTACTACTTAATCAGTCCTGAAGAAAATTCCATTGAAATCAAAGACGTTCCAAGTGGTGATTACACGGGTATGGAATACACCATTGGCGTAGATAGTGCACGAAACAACAGCGGTATTCAATCAGGAGCATTGAATCCATCCAATGGTATGTTCTGGAGTTGGTCTACGGGTTATATTTTTGTAAGAATTGAAGGAACATCACCTCAATCACCGACAGGGATGTTTTTGTATCATTTAGGGGGATATACTTCACCGTTTAATGCCATTAATAAAAGAAATTTCACATTTGATCAAGAAGTTTTAACTGTTGCTCCAACGGCAAAACCTACCGTACATTTTACGGTTAATGTGGCAAAAATTTGGCATGGACCCGTAAAAGTTGCAGACCTAAATGTCATACACAACGTAGGAGACAATGCGGTTTCTATGGCAAAAAACTATAGCGACGGCTTCATATTCGACCACATCCACAAATAAGTTAAAAATGCTCATTTTAAAAGCATTAATAATAGCCAAATAATCATCAAACGCACCATTATTTAGATGAATTTGGAGTACCATTTAATGGGCTCCAAATTCATTTATCATTTTAAATGCTCATTCATCTCTCCCGCTCGAGCGGCGCTAATTTCTTTCCGTCCGTTTTCCAATCTATTTAATTCATGCCCTGTGAAAATCCATTTTTATATCCGTTTATTCCTTTCCCTAACTAGCATAATATTTTGGGGTTGTAAGCCAGAATCCCCTAATGAATCTGAACCAGAGTTTAATTATCCAACTGAATTGGGAAAAATTGCATATCCCAACCATAACAACAAACCAACTCCTGCAGGAATTGAATTAGGACGACATTTATTCTACGATGTGAACCTATCTGCAAACAAAACCATTTCCTGTGGTTCTTGTCATGCACAAGTTCACGGATTTGCCGACCATAACTTACCAGTGAGTTTCGGAATTTACAACCGCAAAGGAATTCGAAATTCTCCTGCTATTATCAATTTGGCTTGGTCTCCAACTTTCATGTGGGATGGGGGAATTCGTCATTTAGACGTAATGCCTATTGCACCATTCACAGATACCAACGAAATGGGAATGACACTTCCGGGTGTAATTGAACGAATCAAAGAAAATCCGAATTACATCAATTTGTACCAAAAGGCATTTCCTGGTAAAGAAATCAATGAAGAAACCACGCTGTTAGCACTATCACAATTCATGCTTGCCTTAGTTTCAAACAATTCAAAATACGATCAAGTAAAAAAAGGCAAAGCTAAATTCAATCAATCAGAATCAAACGGGTATGAATTATTTAAAACCCATTGTAACAGCTGTCATTCCGAACCTCTTTTTACCAATTATCAATTTGAGTACAACGGAATTGTATCTACTGGGTCCGACAAAGGAAGATTCAGAATTTCACAACTAATCAACGATGAATACCGATTTAAAGTTCCCACTTTAAGAAATTCAGAACTCACATATCCGTATATGCACAATGGTAGTGTTCGAACTCTAGACGAGGTCCTAATTAAATATGTGGAATCAAGTCACATCGAATCGAACCGTGATTACAGTGGCAAATTACAACCAATAACCTTGAGCGAATCAGACCGAAAAGATCTCATTGCATTTATCAAAACGCTCACCGACTACGACATCATTGCTGATCCCAAATTTTCAGAAATTCATTAAAATAAACCATGCAACAATCCAATTATTCAATAATTCCAAATAAACATCAACTTCGATTTCACCCATTTCTTGTGGTATTTTTCGTTGTATTTTCAATCGCTTTTGCTTCCCCAAAAAAACTAAAAGCCTGCGATGTATGTGGTGCATCCGCTCAATTAGGCTCTACCTCTATGGGGTTCAGTCAATCGATAAATAGACCGCTTATTGGAATTAATCTTCTTCATTGGGGATATCAAACTTCGGCCTTGACTAACTCTGGAAACCCATTTACCACCTACGATAAAATTCAATCGATTAACTTGAGCTATGCGCAATACTTCCATCCCAAATTTCAAATTCAAATGAATTGGGGTGTAAATCATATCGTTCGCAATAATGCGTATAATGAAAATCAATTGGAATCATTTTTTGCTGTGAATGATTTGAATTTCTCGTTAAATTACAAACTGCTCGATAATCGAAATCAACCATTTCAGAATAATAAATTCTTGTGGCTTATCGGACTGACCAGCAAATTGCCAAATGGTCAATACCAAATCCGAGACCGTGAAAAACGGATGATACCTCAACAATTACAGGCTGGTAATGGTTCGTATACATTAGGTTTACAATCGTTTGTATCATGGAATTTAAAAAAAATGGGGGTTGCGGTACAAACTCGAATATCCAAACCCTTCATGAATGAATTGAATTACCAACCCGGTTTAAATGGGGGAATTCAATCGGGTTTTTATTATTTGTGCGACACTAAGGGCAAAAGCAATAACTCAAAAGCCAAAATCATCCCTCAATTGGGTTTAAAATGGGATTTCAATCAGCCCGATCGACAATACGGTGAAATGATAAGCACAACACAAATCAAAACAAGTCAAGCTTTTGGTCAGATTGAACTCTTAAGTAAGAATTATTACGGACAGTTATCTGCATCGTTTCCCATAAATCAAATTTCTTCTCCATACAGTCCTAAGTTCCAACCTATGATCCGTGTTGCAGTATCATTTATTATTAATCAGAAGTCAGAATTGGATGAATA
>CAZQFZ010000101.1:1414-7910 GCA_964592635.1 uncultured Rhizobium sp. | reverse complement strand
ACATATTCAGCACTTTGTTGGCGTAAATCCGGATAAACACTTCCTTGAACAATAGGAAAAAGTTCCTGATGATGTCCGTACAATGGATCTGTTTCGTGGTACCGTTTCATGCATCGATCCAACCAACGATGAGTCATGTGCATGCTATTTTTAGCATATTCTTTTTCACATGGATACGGAGTACATTCGTCGAATGCCATGATAATATCTGCACCCAAAACGCGTTGAATATCCATTACATTTTCTGGAGTGAAAATATGTTTGGACCCATCGATATGACTTTTAAATGTTGCTCCTTCTTCTTTAAGTTTACGCGTACCTGAAAGTGAATAGACTTGATAACCGCCTGAATCCGTTAACACTGGACGTTTCCATTGGGAAAATCCATGAATTCCACCTGCAGTCTGCATTACATCCAATCCCGGGCGCAAATACAAATGATACGTATTTCCCAAGATGATATCTGCATTTACTTCATTTTCTAACGCAGATCGGTGCACCCCTTTCACCGTTGCAGCAGTGCCTACAGGCATAAAAATGGGAGTTTCAATTACCCCATGATCGGTTTCAATTCTTCCTGCCCTTGCCTTGGTAAAGGGATCTTTATGCTGTAATGTAAAGTTCAATTTTGCGCCATTAAAGTAATGGAGAACAACCGAGGGAATATGGCACTCATAGAACCTGAATAATAACTTTCGGGTACACGCACCAATGCGTTGTTCAATCCGTTCGACATTTTTAACTCAATTGACATATCTACGTATTCCATGCGGAATTCAAATCCACAACCGAATTCGTAATAATAGGTATCCTCTTTTATGGCCACTAAGGGCTTAGAAGCACCAATGACGGTGCCTTCCATGCTTTGAAAATCGTGCGACCATCGAACCCCACCTACCACAAAAAAACCGGTATTGTTTGGCATATCCGATCGGTATTTCAGCGTTAACGGAATATCCAAAGAAATAGTTTCTATTTTCAATGTTTGAGTGGGTGTATATTTCCAATCAAAATCAATATTTCGATTGTGCAATTGCAACATAGTGAGCATCTTCAACTCCCATTGACGCATAATACGCATGGCAACACTACCACCAAATCCCCCGCCCAATTGTCCTTGAGGACGAATATTAATTAGAGAATCGTTACGTTGCCAAAATACCGGATCCAACTGCATTTTCATTTTGGCTTGTGTTCCCGAAAAGGCAATCCCCCAAAAGAATCGTTTCCTATAAATTCGATTGGGATCTCGAGGTGTGTTGTTTCGTATAATTGATTTTGCTATGTTGTTTTCTGTAATTGATTGAGGTAATCGGGATTCTGAGTATAAACGATATGAACTTGATTGGTTAGAAATGGGAGTAGATCCAATTTCTGTTAAGGTAATCAATGCAGGCCCGACTTCTTTAGATTGTGAGTATTGATTGTCGTTTATTGATTTTATTTTAGTTAATTCCAAGAATGATAAGGTGGGTAATGGTTCTAATAGCTGAGTTTCATCTAATTCGGCTTGTTCAACCAAATTCGATTTATTTTCAGTTTGAACAATGCCCACACAATCAGATTGTTGATGAACTAGATCTTGTTCAACCAAATTCGATTTCTTTTCAGTTTGAACAATGCCCACACAATCAGATTGTTGATGAACTAGATCTTGTTCAAGCAAATTCAATTGAAAATGATTTTGTCCTAAAGTATCCAATTGCGCCAACACAGAAGATGGAACGAAAACCCATCCCACAAAAAAGGTATAAAACGCTATGAATCTCAATAATGTCAATGAATCTAATGGTTTAACGTTGTTAAGTATTGGTTGAATTTCCGTTGAATACTGTTGGATTTATTTATGTTTCGTTGTTTCTGTTTTAGACTAGGATTTATTCACTTGAGTTGTTGTGGGTTGTTGGTATATCCGTTATTGTCAAAGTGAAATTTAATTCTTTTCCATTTACTTTTGACAATGGTATAAAGTACAAATTCCAAAGGTAAGACTTTTGTAGGAAACTTGGCTAAATCCAGACGATTTTGCTACCTGAACAAACGCTTCTCCTTCTGGAAATGCGGCAACGCTCTGGGGTAAATAGGTATAAGCGGTGGCATCCTTAGAAATCAGTTTCCCTAATGGAGGCAGAATATATTTGAAATAAAACCAGTACAATCCACTAAATATGGGGTTCGTAGGTTTGGAGAATTCCAAAACCGCCAAACTTCCACCCGGTTTTAACACGCGACACATTTCGGCCATCCCTTTTTGAAGATTTTCAAAGTTTCTAACACCAAAACTCACTGTGGCTGCATCAAATTCAGCATCTTGAAAAGGTAAATTTTCAGAATCCGCTTGAATCAATGTGATTCGATCGGTTAAATTCTTTTGAGCCAATTTAATATCTCCTTTATCCAACATCCCTCGTGAAATGTCCACTCCAATCACGTTTAAACCCGGAATTTTAATCAATTCTATCGCTAAATCCGCGGTTCCCGTTGCAACATCGAGTACTTTTTTTGCTCCGGTTTTGGCAATGGTTTTACGCACCTTTTTACGCCATGAATAATCAATTCCCAACGACAAAAAATGATTCAAAAAATCATAATTCCCAGAAATGTTATCAAACATTTCCTCGACTTGTTGTTTCTTTGAACTGTCGGACTGGGGATTGGGTTTAACTATTGTGCTCAAGGTTGCTGAAATTTTCTGCAAATATAGGGTTAATATTTGGGCAACTTACATAGAAACCGACGAGTTGCGTTGAAAAAACGTCACGAAAATTTGCAATAAATACAAAAATGAACGTAAAGGAAGCCACATACTTAGGAAGCTGGGAAAAATCAGCCGAAATGCCACATACCACCTTACCCGAATTTGCTTTTATCGGGAGAAGTAACGTAGGAAAATCGTCGTTAATCAATATGGTTACTCAACGTCGTGAGTTGGCTAGAACCAGTTCTAAACCTGGAAAAACACAAACATTGAACCTTTTCAAAATCAACGATATCCTTCAAATATGCGATTTGCCCGGTTATGGTTACGCGAAAGTATCCCAAACAAATCGGTTCAAATTCTCTACCATGATCAAGTATTACTTGAAAAATCGTCCGAATTTGTATTGTTTATTCGTTTTAGTGGATCTGAGAATTCCACCACAAAAAATAGATATTGAGTTCATCAACGATTGTGGAGCCGATGGAATTCCCATGGTGATTGTTGGTACAAAAGCCGATAAACTCAAGGAGAACATCATAGAAAAAAGCGTTAACGATATTAAAGCAGAACTATTAAAAGATTGGGAAGAATGTCCCCCATTCATCATCAGTTCTTCAGAAACGTTATTGGGCCGCGAAGAAATTTGGGATGTGATTCAAACCAGTATGAAGGGCTAAATCCAAATACCCCTTAGGCCAAGAATTATTCTATCAGAAATTCTTACACCTATTTCTAAATATTGAATCATGCAATTCAAAGTTGAAGCATACTTCAACTTTTTTACTAATTTTTGAAACAGCTATTCATTCAAAACAGAAAACGATAGCTTTCTTCAATTAATTCCTGCATCGGTGTAACGTGGTGATTCAATTTATCACCCAAATTATTTCGGAATTTTTCGGCTAATTCTTGAATTTCTGGGGATGTTTTTTTACCTGATAATTCAGTTCGCTGTGACAAAGCTTCCACTGCACATAACCATTCTATGGCCATAACATTCCGTGTATTTTCAATTACCCGCAATAATTTGGTAGCGGCATTTGCGCCCATAGAAACATGATCTTCTTGTCCGTTACTACTCACAATACTATCTACACTGGCAGGTGTACACAATTGTTTGTTTTGACTCACCAAAGCAGCTGCTGCGTATTGTGCAATCATGTAGCCTGAATCAATGCCTGCATTATCGGCCAGATAAGGACTTAAACCACGTTGCCCACTTACCAATAAATAAATTCTTCGTTCTGCGATATTTGCCAACTCAGCTACAGCCATAGCTGCATAATCCAGGGTTAGCGCCAATGGTTGTCCGTGAAAATTTCCCCCGGAAACAACTAAATTCTCATCCTCGAACACGTTGGGGTTATCCGTAACCGAATTCAACTCCGTTTCCCATACCGAAAAACAATGTTCTAATGCGTTATAACTCGCCCCGTGCACCTGAGGGATGCAACGGAAACTGTAGGGATCTTGTACCTGTGACTTAGGCAATTGTGCAATTTCAGAAGTTTGAAGTAAATTAAAAATCTCCGATGCCGCTTGAATTTGACCAGAATGCGGGCGAATTCTATGAATCGGCGCAAAAAATGGCTCCATTCTGCAATCATAAGCATCCAACGACGCGCATGACACCTTGGGCAACCACGTCAATAAATTTTGAATTTTTCGATACGCTTCGACCGCATGCGCCAACATAAATTGAGTGCCATTAATTAAACCCAAGGCTTCTTTGGGTCCCAAGGAAATCGGTTGCAACTGAGCGCTTTTTAACCAATCAGCGGCTGACAATTTTTCGCCGTTAACACGCACGAATCCTTTTCCAATTAATGGAAGTACCATTTGCGATAGTGGAGCTAAATCACCCGAAGCTCCTAGTGAACCTTGTTCCGTTACACAAGGAATTATATTGTGATTGAACATGAAAGCCAATCGTTCAAAAACCACAGGACGAATAGCTGAAAACCCCTTACTCATGTTCAACAATTTGAGCCACATCATGGCTTTAACCAGCTCGGGTTGCAATTCTGCTCCAACGCCGGAGGCGTGAGTAATGAGCAGATTTTCCTGCAATTGTTCGAGTTTATCGGGGGAAATCACCACATTCTGCAATGAACCAAAGCCTGTATTGACTCCATATACTGGAGCAGAAGCATTCTCCAAATAGTTTTTTAAAAATGCAACACTCTTTTCCATACTGCTTCTTACGGAATCCGTAAGTTCAACAGATTGATTCAAAGCAGAAAGGGCTTGACTTAAAGTATAATGTGGATTCATGAATGATTAAATTTTACTTGAGATGATTTTTGAAATTAAGAGGGTACCCCTAAAGAAACTTTATTTATGGTTTTTTAATAAAATGAATACTAAAACAAATTTAAATTATTGGTTTTTAATTAACACAGATGGAACATTTGCATTTTCTACCGTAGATTGTTCACCAGAAACGAGATTTTTCAAAGTAACTTGTCCATTTTGAATTTCATTTTCCCCGAGAATGATGGCCCAACCGAATTTTTTTGCATTGGCATAATCCAATTGCTTCTTCAATTTTACTGCACCGGGGTAAATTTCTACAGATGCTAGTTCCAAAGAACGTAAACTACGAGCCAGATTCGCTGCAACGGGGAATGCCGTTTCATCCATGCAGCAAATTAAAACTCCATTGGTATGAGTGTTTTCCGGAAATAAATCCCCTGCCTCTAATGTGTCGTAAATCCGATCTAACCCAAAGGAAACTCCAACACCAGAAACATCCTTAAGACCAAATACTCCGGTCAAATTATCGTATCTACCGCCACCACCAATGCTGCCAATCTTAAAATCTTGGGGAATTCGCTCATCTGTGGTAACTACTTCAAAAACACAACCCGTGTAATAACTTAGTCCTCGAGCCAATCTCAAATCAAATTGTAATTCACTGCCCGATGGCTTCAATGCGCCGTCAACCAAAGAAAATACCGATTTTAAATCTGCAATTCCTTTATGCAACGACTCATTCTGTATAGGAGAATATCCTTCAAGAGCTGTAATCAATTCGTTAAAATCCTGTAATTGAGCCGTTTCGCAAATCCAATTCCAAGCATCCAAACTATGCAACAAACCGCGATCTGTCAATTCTTTTGCTACACCCTCTTGTCCAACCTTATCAAATTTATCAATGGCAACCATGAAAGAGTTCCAATTTTCTTGACTTCCCAAAATAGGTAAAAACGCATCTAATATTCCGCGGTGATTGATTCTGACAGCTACCTTGAGATTCAATTTATCGAAGACTTCCAAATACATTTCGACCAACTCTGCTTCCGAAACGGTTGAATTTGAACCCACAACATCGATATCACATTGCCAAAATTCACGGTATCTTCCTTTTTGGGGACGATCGGCACGCCAAACAGGTTGCATTTGAAAGCGTTTGAAAGGAAACGTAATTTTATCACGATTCATGACAACGTGTCGCGCTAAAGGCACGGTTAAATCGTAACGCAATCCACGATCGGAAATACTGGAAACCACCGATTTTGAGTCTTTTTCTGCCAATGCTGTATCCGATGCTTTGGCTAAAAAATCCCCGGAATTCAACACTTTAAATAAAAGTTGATCTCCTTCATCACCATACTTTCCTTGCAAGGTGCGCAGGTTTTCTAGTGCCGGTGTTTCTATTTGACCGAAACCATGCGATCTAAAAACCTGTTCCATGATGTTTAGAATGAAACGGCGTTTAGACATCATGTCTACACCAAAGTCGCGTGTACCGGATGGCAAGGAGGGTTTTTCCATGCCGCAAAGGTAATAAAG
>CAZQFZ010000101.1:0-1314 GCA_964592635.1 uncultured Rhizobium sp. | reverse complement strand
AAATCTTGGTTTTCGTCGAGAATAATTTCATACGACCAACCTTCTCCTAAAACTTTGGGCTTCACTTTTTTCACATTTCTAGCATCATCGATACTTACTGCAATTAGCTTCATGTTGTAATTTTCCTGCCAATCAGCGTAGTGTCCATCGATTGCTTGCAATTCCTTGATGCATGGACCGCACCAAGTTGCCCAAAATGAAATCACATTAATTTTACCCGAATCGATAACACTTTTGAAATCAATTTTTTCTCCGTTGATATTTTTTACTGAAACAGAGGGAACAGATTGAGCGAATAATGAGCTACTTACTAAAGCTACCAGGGCAACGATTAATGATTTCATATACGATGTGCAATAATACTATTTTATGCGTCAACTTTCAAAATGTGTGCCAAAAAGCATTTGGAGTTATTTGAATTCATATGCTGATAAAATTTCGCCGTTTGTTGGAATTTGAATTCCTCTTACTCCGGCACCCTGTGCGCATTTCACATCGCGTTCTCGATCCCCAAACATCACACTCAATTCCGGATCTATATTATACTTATGTATGGCTTTCTCTATCAATAAACTTCCCGGCTTTCTGCAAAAGCAAAGCCCACTGTGTTCCGGATGATGAGGACAAAAATAAAAATCCGTGATTTCAAATCCCGCTGCTATACATTTGCCTTGTAAATATTGATGCATGGCATCTACTTCAGATGCCGGGTAAAGTCCCTTTGCAATCCCTCCCTGATTCGTTATAATAATGATTTTATACCCTCCATCGTACCAAGTTTTCATTTTCTCAATGATCGTAGGTAATATATGAAACTCTTCAAGTGACTTAGTATAGTCGCCCGGATCGTGATTGATTACGCCATCTCGATCTAAAAATAGCGCTTTATTTTTTCGGGGGATGTTTTTACTGTTTCGGGGGATGTCCATGCTGCTCGAATTCAAATCCATGTTTTCAGCGTTAATAATTCAAAGTTAATGGAATCCCTCCCCAAAATTTGTAAAGAATCTGTACTTTTGTAAAATTATTCTACCACCATGAGCCCGTACTTGGTTATCATTCCTACTTACAACGAAATCGAAAACATTCAACGCATGATCGACACGGTGATGGCTTTGCCCAAGGCCATTGACTTATTGGTAGTTGACGACAATTCACCAGACGGCACCGCGGGGGTAGTTAAATCCAACCAATCAAAATACGCAGATCGATTGCATATTTTAGAAAGGAAAGGGAAAAATGGTTTAGGTACAGCCTATATTGCAGGATTTCACTGGGCATTAGAGCGAAACTACGATTATATCTGTGAGATGG
>CAZQFZ010000100.1:2541-7963 GCA_964592635.1 uncultured Rhizobium sp. | reverse complement strand
GCAATCAACGGGAAAATAACCCGATTTCGGTATAAATCATAGAAACTTCCGTCTTTATCGCGTTGTTTTACCAAACCCGCTTGAAGCATCAATTCGTCTTTAAAGCCTGCGGCTTTTGCAGCATGGTAAAACGCATCCCAATTCGAAGGACTGAATCCCAATTTCCATTGATTGATGGTATCGGGTGTGTAACCCCGTTCTCTGAAATAGGGAGAAGCAACGGTTTTTCCTTCTTCTGAGTGTTGCAATTGTTCAGTGAAAAAATTCAATGCAAACTCATTGATTCCGCGGATAGCTTCTTTTTCTTTCTGTGCTTCTAATGCTTCATCTTTATTTTCCGTGGAGGTTTCAACCAACTCCAAATTATAACGTTTGGCTAGATTTCTTGCGGCTTCAGTGAAGGTAAGATTCTCAATGTCCATCACAAAATGAATGGCATTTCCTCCTTTTTGACATCCAAAACACTTGTAAATACCCAAACTCGGAGTAACCACAAAACTGGGTGTTTTTTCATCGTGAAAAGGACAATTTCCCTTGTAACGCGACCCTGACCTCTTTAAGTTTACATAGTCACCAACCACATCTTCGATGTGCGCAACACTCAACAATTGGTCTATGGAATTGGGGCTGATCATTTTGGGGGATGGAAAATTTTTCTAGAATAAAATATCGCAGTTTGTAATTTGTAAGCCGGATTTCAAAAATAACTAAAATTCATTCGGCGAATTCAATTTTACAGGAATGAATTTGATTTTATGATAAATTTGTAAATAATTCAGTTCTATTTTCCATTATACCGATTCCTTTATTTACTCACAGATTATTCGATCAAACCAATCACCAATTACATTTTACCCGAGTTAACATCCCCCGAAAACAGAAACTAACCAATTACATTCATACCTGAGTTAACATCCTCCGAAAAAAAACTAACCAATTACCATTATACTACAGTTTACATCCCCCGAAAACAGAAAAATATGAGTTCCATTCAATTGATCCAAGAAAAAGCTAAAGCATTATTGCCCGAATTAATTCAAATTCGTCGTGAAATACATCAAAATCCAGAGTTGTCTTTTCAAGAATTTGAAACGCAAAAACGGGTTGAGGACTATTTGCAAAATAAATTGGGTTTAACTACCAAACGCTTGGCAAATACCGGCGTGGTGGCGCTAATCGAAGGAAAAAATCCTCAGAAAAAAGTGGTAGGATTGCGTGCTGACATGGATGCATTACCCATTGTAGAAGTCAATGACGGAAGACCGTACCGCTCTAAAAATGAGGGGGTTATGCATGCGTGCGGACACGATGTACACACTACATCTCTTTTAGGCGCAGCCACTATTTTAAATGAAATGCGAAATGAATTTGAAGGTACAGTTAAGTTGGTTTTTCAACCGGGCGAAGAGAAATTGCCGGGTGGCGCGAGCTTGATGATTGCAGACGGTGTTTTGAATGACCCGAAGGTAGATGTAATGATTGGTCAGCATGTTATGCCGTTGTTGAATACAGGTAAAATTGGTATCCGTAAAGGATTGTATATGGCCAGCACCGATGAATTATACGTTACGGTGAAGGGTAAAGGCGGACACGGTGCAATTCCCAATTTAGCGGTTGATAGCGTTTTGATTGCAGCTCATATTGTGGTGGCTTTGCAGCAAATTGTATCGCGTAATGCCAATCCAGCTATGCACAGCGTGCTATCGTTTGGAAAAGTCATTGCCCAAGGTGCAACCAACGTACTTCCCGATGAAGTAAAAATGGAGGGCACGTTCCGCACCATGGATGAGACCTGGCGTGAGGAAGCGCATAAACGCATGATTAAAATGGCTCAAGGAATCGCTGAATCGATGGGAGGAAGTGTAGATTTTGAGATTAAACGAGGTTATCCCTTCCTAAAAAATGATGAATTCATCACCGAAATTTGTCAACAAGCGGCGGAAGAATATGTTGGTTCAGAAAATGTAAAACCGTTAGATATTTGGATGGCGGCTGAAGATTTCGCATACTATAGCCAAGAAGTACCGAGTTGTTTTTATCGATTGGGCACCCGCAATGAAGAAAAGGGAACTGGTGTGAGTGTGCATAACGCCAAATTTGATGTTGACGAAGATGCGTTGGAGCAAGGTGCGGGTTTATTTGCTTATATGGCGATTAAGCACCTATTATAGCACAAAGGTCTTCCACCGCTGAATCCCAAATGGATGCAGCCATTTGTGCTTCTGCTTCGTTTACGAATTCCACAATGATGAGTTCCACATCACCGGTAATTTCATCTTGTTCTATTCGGAACTCCAGGTATTCACCATCATTTCCTCCGTCAAACTCAAATCGAGTGTATTTATTGGTGACGTTTTTCACCATCTTTGCTACGTTTTCGGTGCCATCTTCCCAAGAAAATCGATAATCACCAGCACCGAGAATTTCAACGTTGTCGGCAAACCAACTTTGTAATCCCGAAGGATTGGAAATGTACTGGAATAAAATATGTGGTGAAGAACGAACCGAATACTCGAGTTCCAATTTCATTTTTCTATTGCTGTGTTTACTCATAACAAATATCCCTTTATTGCAAAGAAATCAATTTAATTGAGAAAACAAAATAATATAACTTGAAGTTATAATTATATTTGTGAATCATGAATTTAACACGGTTAGCAAGAAATCTATTCTGCATTAACTTAATCGTGTTTGTATTTTTGAGCTTTTGGGGGATATTTATAGAGGGCTGGCCTAATTTTCAGCATGTTTTCGATAAAATCACGCTAAATATTCTAAATCACCACAATCCTTTAGCCGATACCTTTTTTAAGTATTTCACCCAACTAGCGGAATTGCCGTTGATTTTATTGAGCATCGGTTACACCGTGTACCAACTTAAAAAAGAATCCATATTCTGGTTGTTGTCTTTTCTGATTTTTGGATTAGTTCTTCAATCTGTGAAGTTAGGATTCAATTTCCCCCGTCCTATCATCCGTTTCCCAGAATATATCCGACAAATTGACGGTATGTTCATTTCCAGTTGGAAAGCATTTCCTAGTGGACATACCGCTAATGCGGTTTTTGCAACAGGTTTATTAATTGTTAGTTACAAAAAAAACCGTCCAGTAACTGTATTTGGACTTTGGATTGCATTTTTATTTGTATTGGGAATTGGATTCAGCCGGGTTTATTTAGGACAACATTCCACCGAAGATGTAGTTGCGGGATCTGCCTTCGGATTGTGGTTTTGGTGGATGGCATTAAAATTTGAAGATTCGGGTACACTTGCTATCCACAAACGTATAATGGAATCGAAACGTAACAGAACAACATCATGAAAAAAATTCACGTACATCTCATATTCACCGTTATTACGCTCATTTTCTTAATGTCGGGAATCAACATGATTCAATTATTTGATTGGGATGAAGTGAATTTTGCTGAAGCGGCCAGAGAGATGAGTATTTCCAAGAATTACTTATATGTACAGATTGGATTTGAACCTTTTTGGGAAAAACCTCCCTTATTTATTTGGTTTCAAGCCTTTTTTCAGAATCTATTCAATACGCATTCTTCCTGGGTATATAAGATGCCCAACGTAATTGCTGGCGTGGTTTCAGTTAATTTAGTTTATCACATTGGAGATAAATTGGGAAAACGGATGTTAGGTGCGTTTTGGGCTTTAGCCACCTTATTTACCTTCGCTCCTTTTATTTATTGGAGATCGGGAATAATAGACCCCGTATTTAATTTGTTCATTTTCTTGGCTATATACAAATGGTATCAAATCACCCAAAGTTACTTGAGAGAAGAACGTGCTCATTTGTATTATTTAATGGTTGGTGTCTTTTTGGGATTGGCGTTTTTAACTAAAGGACCTGTTGCTGTTCTCATTTTCGGTTTGGTAGTATTTTTTGTAACTGCCATTCGCTCCAAATGGCATGAGTTATTGAATCCATTGTTACTTCTTAGCGTTTTGGGATTTCTGCTGTCTATCGGTTTGTGGGTATTGCCTCTGTTGAACTCCAACGGACAGGAATTTTTAACTCATTTCTTTTGGTATCAAGTAGAATTATTTAAGGGACAAATCCCCTACCACAATCAACCTTGGTTTTATCATATTGTGGTATTGTTGGTTTTGGCTTTTCCAGCTTCTACGCTTGCATTGCCCCATCTTTTTGGGAATCGTGTAATGGACAGAGATGTTGATACTTGGAATTTAACCATGAGGACCTTGTTCTGGGTTGTTTTGGTGGTATTCAGTATTACCACCACCAAAATTATTCACTACAGTTCGCTTTGTTGGTGGCCACTTACCTATTTTGGAGCTTATCAAGTGTATTTGCTTCACACCAATCGCTGGCATTTTCCGTATTGGTTGAATCTACCTTTATTCATCAGTGGATTGACATTAATGGTGGCCCTTTGGGTATTGCCATTAGTGGTTATCATTGAGCCAACACCTCAATTATTGTTGCAAAAATTAGATGTTTTTTCTTTGGGGATATTAGAGTCTGCTCCCCGTTGGGATTGGACCACGTTATTACCCGCATCGCTTTTCACTTTTTGGTTCTTGGGATGGCTTATCCTATCGTTATTCAAGAAAAACCCAAGTCCTGGATATTTGTATCTAATTTCGGGAAGCGTTGCTTTGATTTCGGCCATCACCTTGATTCCTCAAACAGCAGATGTATTGCAGAAACCGTTGGTTTCCAAAATTAAGTCGTTACGCGCTCAAGGTAAATTTGTGGAAGTACATGGATTTAAAACCTATGCTTTGTACTTTTTTGGAGAATTCCAACCCAAAGATTTTCAGGACTTAAATCCACAAAATCCTTCTGGAAAAGACGAAGCTTATCCACAACAACAAAATCGGAGATCTCATGCACACAATCCTCAAAATTCGCAAAAAGTATACATCATCACAAAAAAAGATCATAAACCCGATGAATGGTTATTGAATCGATATCGCGTTTCAGAAAATTTTAGTGGTTACGTCTTGTGGGTAAGTAAATAAGTCTAAAAGCATCCCTGGAAATTGGAAATTTCAGGTCGAATGCCTTATTTTTGACGAAAACCAACTCCGTATGGAAAAAAGAAAATTGTGTATAATCACATCAGATTGGGAGTACGGAGCAGGGAAATTGGGGACTTCAACCGGTCCAAAACTTCTTTTAAATGCGTGCTCCGAATCAAATATTGATGTGTTTCAGGATGTTCCTGTTCAACATGTTGATTTCGACATCAATGATAAAATTGACGTCGAATTTGATCAACCTGCACCCTATTTAAAACGAGGAAATACGTTCTTAAATCATCAAGAACGTGTTGCGAATGAAATTGAAAACGCCTACAACCAAAATCATCAGGTTTTATATTTATCCGGTGACCATAGCAATGCTGTAGGCGGAATTGCGGGATTTTGTCGCACACATGACCC
>CAZQFZ010000100.1:0-2441 GCA_964592635.1 uncultured Rhizobium sp. | reverse complement strand
TGATGCTTAGAGAAAAATGCTTCAATTTCCTCGGTAGATTTGTAGAATTGGTAATTCAGCATTCCCACCGGTGAATGTAATTGATCGCGTTCTTTGAGCAACAAATAACCCGAATCAATATGAGGGTCTAAATTCATCAGCAGTAACGCTTTGTGATAATTGTAGTTATTAGCGTATTTGTTGTGAAATAACACCGAACCGTAGTGTTTTTCCCAAACATCGAACAAGGGTTTAAACTCAAATCCTTCGGGTAAGAACAATTGGGTAATGTTACGACATCCCTTCCCAAAATAATGAAAAACATCTTGACCTAAATCGATATAGTCTTGTTCACTGCACTGATCATTGGGAGCCAATACGCCGATGGAGTGTCGATTTTTTCGGAGGATGTGGGGAATGTGGCGAAAATAATATTCGAAGTAACGGTAAGTATTGTTGCTTCCGGTTGCAATGGCGCGATCGATGCCTTTCAATTTATCCGTGTATTCGATGTTTTCCTTCCAAATTGGATCAAAATTAGACGCCGCATTTAACCACATTTTGGGCAGAATATCGTCGTCGGATGATAATCGAAGTTTTACTTTGAATCCTGCCAAAACAGCACAAATCACATCGTGCATAACGACAAAAGGAATGTTTCCAGCACCAATGATTCCTACTGTTTTGGGGTGATCGGTCTGGGGATTAATTCCGTTATCGTGCATTTGACTCGGGACTTCCTTTCCCGAAATTCGAGGTTCGGCAGCTGAAAAATCATAGCGTTTCAACCATTGGTTTATTTGCTCATCACTCAATGCGAGCAACCATTGATCTAAAGATAGCTCAATATTATTTTGAGTAAACCACGGGTTGTGAATTTCTGCGGTTTTGATGGTATCTGTCCAATCCGGTGATTTTTTATAATCTGCAATTGCAGATCTTAATGCTTTTAAGCAATTCAGTTGAAACTCCATTGCAACAAAGATACGATGGATCAGTCGTAGAAATACTCTTCGCTTTTCTGGAAATTACCAAAATTGAACATGTAGGTGAATCCCACTTGTACATTTCCACCTCTGAAGTTCACGGGAAATGATTTTCCAAAAAACTCTCCGTATTGAACATTCATTTGATGACTGGTGCTAATGGCTTGTTGGTAGGTCACATTGAATTCGTAGCGATCGCCTCCTTCGGTTTTACCCCCGAATACGATCCCCAGATAGAACAGGGGATAGATTTTTGCTTTTTCATTTTGCACCAACCGGAATCGAGGATTCAAGGTTTGATTGTATGCGGTGTCATTTTGAATGCCATCTAGATTGTAGTTCATAGATACACCAAAGCGTTCTGAAATGTAGTTGGAGGAGCTGAAACCTTGGCGCAAACTCATCCCTAACTGCAGGTTGATGCTAGAAAATCCTTTTGCGATGTTGGTGTTATAAGCCATTGTATCATTGGCAATTTTATAACCTGTATTTAAATAACCCAGTCCTAAATTCAGTGAGGAAGCACGAGATAAATCGTAAGATAAATTTACGTTAGCGAATCCACCAATGCGATTTCGAGTTGAGAAATTATTGGCCAAAGTATCGTTGGTACTGGTTTTGGATAGGGCTACACCCCCATTTGCACCCACATACCAGCGACTTTGTGCGGCAAGTTGCAAACTTGCACTTACCAAGACTACCCATAAGGCCCATTTTTTAAGCATAGATACAAAAATAGTGCATTTATCCCAATCCTACATCGAGCTGTGGTAGCATACCAAATTTTCAAGAACCAAGAACAGAGTTTACCTCTGTAACCAAAACTGAATCAATGCCATTATGGAAAGCATGGATGTAAAAGAAAGAACAGCCCGATCCTATATTAAATTCATGAGAAAGTGAAATCCTTGAGAAAAACACCTCAAATGCGCTAGAATACTGCCTAATTCCCTCGCTTTTCTAAAGATATTCGGAGTATTTACTACGAAATTACCAGATTCAGCCCCCCTTTTCTGTTAAAACTCCCACAGATTTCCTGTGAGAGTTTATTTCTTACTGCTTTTTTACAAATTCTTTTGATTTTTGACCTTAAATAGAATTAATTAGTAAAATTAACACCTTGAAATTCGATTAGGAAAAATCAATTAAAAGGTAAATTTATTATATTTGTTAAGGTAATAAATTATGATTATTGATTATTTTTTCGAGGCGATTTTTGTAATTTAAAAGGAGTCAGTATGGAAATGCAAATGAATCTTGTCGTCAACTTTCTTACAAAAAAAATAAGTCAAACTAGTTTATGCTTTTTGTCCTGAAAACGGGGAATGATACCATCATAGATTCAAACTCCATATTTTTGCAATTCAGCTGTTTCACACAGAATTCACTTGTGCTTTCCAGTCCGGATATGTTTTAATATCTCTGGAATTTCAAAATAATCTTCGAGCCAGTAAAGAATTTTGTGTAAACGGTAGA
>CAZQFZ010000099.1:0-8152 GCA_964592635.1 uncultured Rhizobium sp. | reverse complement strand
ATAAAATGGCCCAAACGGGGAGGTACCTCCTGCCGAGCAAATTTAAAAATAGCCTTTGTAATTGTATTTCCATAGTGGGGTAGAATTTCTTCTACAAATTTCGTTCCAAAGTTGATATGTAAGTGACCGTTTACAAAGTTTTTAATCTGTTCAACAATTTACAAGGTTATTTAAAAAGGACTTTTGTTGTGCCAATTTCAATTCCGAGTTAAAAGACTGTCTTAATTTTGTTAGGGCTACCTCACGTATTTTTTCTAAATTCACTTCATCGAGTCCAACCATGTATTTCATCTTTTGAATCATATCTAAGCCATCACCTTCGGAGTATATGAATCCATTTATATCATTTTCAATCACCTCGGACAAACCACTCACATTTGAGCCTAAAACAACCAAACCTAAATTCATCATTTCTACAACTTTAGTAGGTATGTAAAGTCTTGAACCTAAAGTATCAATTCTTGGTATTAGACCAAATGCATATTCCTTCAAAATAATTGGAATTTGAGACTTTTCAACCGAACCTAAATATTTATGTTTTGGATTTTCTTCGCAAAATTGAATAACCTCATTTACCAAAGCTCCATTTCCTAAAAAATGAATTTCCGGTATATCTGAATATTTATATTTAAACAAGGTATCTAATAAAAATTTTATTCCGTTCAACTCATCAAACAATCCATAAACCAAAAAAACAGAAGGATAAAGTCTATCAACAACTGGTATGGAATTGTTTACTTTTACCGAATTCTCAATTACAACACTCGAATGATGTATACAATTATATTTTTCAAAAATAAAATCTCTCGCAGACTTTGTTTGAAACACAAGTCCATCGGCTTTTTTTAGAATATAGCCCTGTGAGTACTTCTGAAGCAAACTCCTCAATTTCACTTTTAATCCACCTGATCTCTCAAAACCCCATACTACGTTAAACTCCCAAATCAACTTTGCTTTTTTGAAATTAAATAAGCGAACTAGAAAAATAATGTAAAAATTAAAAAGTTGAGCATGTCCAAATAAAACATTGGGGTAAATTCGGTTTTCTTTTAAAACATCCAATATTGTTTTTATAATTTTTGGTGCATTCACCAATTGATTTTGTATAGAATAACAATTGATATTTTTCAAACCAATTTGAAAAACTTGAATTCTGTTCTCATTTAAATTCTCAACTTTAAAATTTTCATCTTTTTCCCCAATGGTAAAAACTATATGTCTATTTCCATCGCAAGTCTGACCCATAATCCGGCTAAATCCCCCTAATTGAGGTTTACCTTTTCTAAAATCCTGACTAAAATGAACTACTATCATTTCAACCTCCTGTATTCAGCATCAAAAACTTCTCCCAAACGACCCAAATGAAAATCGTTTTCAATCATTTTACGGGCATTTTCTACCATTAATTTTCTCTTTTCATCATCATCAATTATCTCCAAAATAGCCTTTGAAATTGCCAAGGATGAATATGGTTCAACCAATTTTCCCGTTTCGTTGTCAATCACCACTTCCTTCATTCCGCCAACATTGGTACTTACAACTGGAACACCCAAAGCCATGGCTTCCAAAACCGCGTTTGATATCCCTTCAGATAATGAACTCGAAAGATAAACGTCTGCTTTAGCAACTTCCTCAATGACCTCCGCTGAACTTTTGGCGCCCAACAAAAAAACTACATTTTCTAGACCCAAACGTTGAATACTGAATTGAAGGTTCTCCATCTCTTTCCCCCCTCCCACAATTCTGTATTCAATATCTATATTCTTTTCAATCAACTCTTTAATTGCCAAAAAAGCAAATGGAAACCCTTTGACATATTCTAACCTTCCTGTTGAAACGACGATCTTTTTTTCTGTGTTTTGGGGGATACTTTGGACGGTGAATCGCTGCAAATCAATCGCAGGTCGATTTACAAACGCCTTGAAGGGTTCCAATCCAAAATCACTCATCATTCTATTGGCCATTTCCTGAGAAACACAATGAACCGAATCAATGCAATCAAACAACTGCTCCAATTTCTCTTTTCTTCCTTTCACAATATAGGGCTTTATATTGTCGCTCGTACCACGACAACTCACCATAAATCGAACGCCTTGTTTCTGAAGCACAGGTATTTCGGAAGTATACGCAACTCCTATGGCCGAATAGCTAAAGTGCACCCAATTTGGATTTCCCAAGTTTAAAAACTGGGCCTTAAAAGCAGATTTATAACTCTCAAACCTTGATCTCTGAAAGATACCCTTGAGATAAATAAATAAATTTAATTTCGAATGATATTTGATTCCTTTTAGATACCGCTTCTTATCATTTCCGTCTAAAATCCATTTGCCAATCACCAGCACCCTCACTTCATATCCTTTTTGCACCAGCTGCTGCATCCAAGTCACCAAGAAGGTCTCTGACAACTGCGGAACCTGATTAAGAACAAGATTGACCTTCATTTATTCAAAGTTAACAATTTTGCTGCTCCCTCACTTTTAAAACGGTACATCAAATACCCAAAGACCAACAGCCCAAAGACCAACAAAGCAACATACCATTCAGCATAAACAACCGATGCACTCAAACCAACCTGCAGCGCTGCATAAATCAGAGAAACCCAGAAATGAGGAATTCCCTTTTCATTCGCCCAGTACTGATACAAATGGCTGCGGTGTGCTTGAGTGAGCTTTTCCCTGCGGAAGACTCTAAATACAATGGTTGCCACAGAATCCAACCCGTAAACACCCAATAACAAAATATATATAGGATTGGAAGTGTTTATTACGACCTCCAAAATGCCATAACACAAGATGAAGGCCATGGAAATAGCCCCAATGTCTCCACTGAAGCACTTGGCTGTTTTTCTTAAATTGAAAAACGCGAAAGCGGCAAAGGCGGCAAACAATTGAAACAAAGAATCATCGTACCAGACGTTCCCAATGCCCAAAGTATGGCGAACCCAAAGTACAGATGCCGCAGCCACCGATGAATATAAAACCGTAATTCCGTTAATGCCATCCATGAAATTGTAGGCGTTTATTACGCCCAAAATAATGAATCCGTAAAAAAGGGTAAAAGCAAGGCTCATGGGTAATTCCCAGAGCAACAAAACAATACTGATGATTTTAACTACGATTCTTATTGTTGGGGATAGCTCTTTGACATCATCCCAAAAACTCAAAATGGAAATCAAAAGCAAACCCGAGAAGAAATAAGGATTGATTTCTTGCAGAAAGTTCAATGTGTTAAGCAAAAACATCACTGGAAAGATGATGCCTGCTCCCCGTAACGTAATTTGTGTGTGGGAACTGCGTTGGTTGGGCTTATCGATGATGTTGTATCGATCGGCCAACTTGAAGTAGAACTTCAGCATGACAAACGACAATATCAATGCCGTTAAAATCTGCTGAGGTTCAAAATGAATAATCATTCTACAGCGAAGGTACGCAGTTAACCTTCTTTACTCGCGGCAGTGTTTGGGAAAGTTAGTGAACTTTCCAATTTTTTTAACCTATACGTATTTAATGGAAACCCCGGTATGAAATCGCCCACTTTTGCGGCGCATTTCACCATCCACATGGGGAGAGATTTTATCTTTTTGTTGTATTTCGCAGCCAATTCATCTTCAAATTGACCGTAGGACTTTTGTCCCGTAATAATGTTAAACGTTCCCGACTCACTCCCATTCAGCTCCGAAACCCTCTCGCAAAGCTCTTGTATATCTACATAATACCGAAACCGCTGATAACTGTTCCCTATTCTGAAATAATACCCTCGTTTGATGGCCTTTTCCATGGCCCCCAAATTGCCTGGCGCATTCTCCCCCACTATCAGCGGAAGCCGCCATATCAGCGCATTCACCCCCTCCTTCTCACACCATTCACGCACCACATTTTCCGCCTCCCATTTGCTCCAACCGTATGCGCTCAACTCCAACTTTTCCGCTTCATCTCTCTGAGGATATGGATATTCACCCATCCCTTCACCATAAACTGATATACTAGAAATAAACAAAAACTGCTTCGGCTTTTTCCCTGATCTTTTCAACCCTTCCAACAAATTTTGAGTTCCCTTTACATTCACATCATAAAACTTCTGTTTTTCTGCATCGGATTTGGGGACTTTATGAGCGAGGCCTGCTGCATGAATAACACGACTTGCAAATACATCAATATGAGGTATTTGCTCTGACAAATCACATATAATATCCGCGTTTATACTTCGACCTAATGTGAAAACCTCATTTCCTAATTTAGAAAGAATTTTTTTACTCAAAAATCCAGAATAGCCAGTCAGTAATACCATAAAAAAAGGTGCTTAAAGCTCCTTCAAAAATACTCCAATAAACTCGAGATTATATTCTCCCTTTTAAAACCAATGAAAACTTAATGGCTCCTTGTCTATTTAAATGTCCAGGATCTGCCCAGTTTCTATAATCTTCATTCAATCCTTGCAGTGAGTCTAAATCAATTACCATTGCACCTTTTACTTTCACGGAATTTGATACATTACGATAAGCAGCATCCAATTGAAAAGATGGTAAAAGTAGTTTTTTACTGCCTTTAAACTTATCCAAGAACCTCCATTGAGAAGAAACATTGTGTCTAAACTCATCGTAATAAGTAACATTATCGGGATTAACGTACCTCTTCGGTGTTTTATCTAATTTAGAATTTGGTGTTTTATTGAAAATAGTTCTATCTAAATATCCCACACCGTAGGGTCGCGAAAATTTCAAATATGGCTTTAATTTCAACTGAAAATCTAAACGACTTTCCAAAACTTTCTGAGCACGTACCAAAATAAATTTAAAAAAATGCAATGAAAAAATCGATTGACCATTTTTTACAAACCACCGCGGAGTAACCAAATAAGGCATCAACGGATGAATACCATATGAAACCATCTGCTCTCCTCCAATTAAGGTGTATGTTTTTTCTGCTTTTCCACCTGCATTTTCAAACGATTCATACATATACAAATCCATGTCGCGCGAAGGGGTATTCATGCCTAAATTTAAATATTCAGGCCCTAAAATTGAGTCATTGATGCCATAATAACATTGCGATGACCCAAAAAATACGCCTTTATATTTTTTCTCCTTAAAATCACCGTTTTCAATTTTTTGTAAAAACCAATTGATTTTATTGTATTGAGTATTTTCAAAATTTTTGTAAATGAATTCGTTAGGAATTTCAATAAATGAAATTAATACCATCAAAAAGCATAATGTAAACAACCAAATGGTGAATTTCTGAATAAATATTCTCAAAACTGGAAATAAATAAATGTAGCCTTATCTTGGATCCCAAACTTCATAAAAATCCAATGAATTAGTACTAAATAAACAGCATTTTTCAATATCGTGCCCTTAAAAACCAAGGGTTTTCTTGCGTCTATTCGCTGCATCCAATCCAATACAAACATTAATAAAATAGATATCCAAGTCATTGGCTCTATAGATGAGTTGAAAGACCCTATTTTACCACTACTCCTAATATATCCCATCGCATCACCCAATGTTTCCGCCCTAAAAAAGATCCAAGCAATCGTTACAAAGGTAAATGTGCTCAGCATTTGGAAAAGTTCTTTTAATGTTGGTAATGCTCTGTCTTGTGCTACAACGTCTGTGGTATATCTACGGTTGCGATTTAATAATAGTAATGGCAAAAATCCGCAGGCGTGTATAATTCCCCAAGCAATGAAATTCCAACTAGCACCGTGCCAGAATCCGCTGACTAAGAAGATGATGAAGGTGTTTCTTACCGCTTTCCATTTGCCCGATTTTGATCCGCCCAAAGGGATGTACAGATAATCCCTAAACCATGATGACAAGGATATGTGCCACCTGCGCCAGAATTCGGCAATGTCTCGGCTGAAGTAGGGAAACTTAAAATTCGATAACAGTTCAAATCCAAACAGTTTTGCAGTTCCCAGCGCTATGTCTGAATATCCCGAAAAGTCCCCATAAATCTGAAAGCTGAACGCAATGGCTCCAATGATCAAGGTTATACCGCTTTCGTGCTGGTAGTTTCCGAAGATGGCATCTACTGTGGGGGCTAAACTATCTGCAATCACCACTTTCTTGAACATTCCCCACAGCATCAATCTACAACCTTCAACCACTTGGGCGTAATTGAACATTCTTGGTTTTTGCACCTGAGGAAGCAAATGACTTGCCCTTTCTATGGGACCAGCCACCAACAACGGAAAGAAGCTCACAAACACCGCATAATCAACAAAGTTCTTTACCGGTGTTTGTTGACCGCGGTATATATCAAAAACATACGACATTCCGTGGAAAGTGTAGAAGGATATTCCCACCGGAAGGGCAACGTTCAACATTACTGGGTTGGTATGCAAACCCAACAGCTCAAATCCAGTTTGAAATTGTTCCGCAAAAAAGTTGTAATATTTGAATATGCCCAGTATTCCAAGATTGTTGATGACACTGAGCCAAAGAAAAAACTTCGCCTTTTTCTTGTTGGGAGAAGCTACGCTGAATCCATAGGTGTAATCCAGTAAGGTGCTTAGCATTAAAAGTCCCATGAACTTCCAACTCCACCATCCATAGAAGAAATAGCTTGCAACTAGCACCAAGGCATTTTGCCATGTCAGTTTTTTGTTAAATAAAAACCAATACAGCGTGAAGACTATGGGGAGGAAGAGCAGGAATTCGAAGCTGTTAAATAGCATTTAATTTATTTCATCTGTATTCCAAGCCACCACCAATTTGCCTTCTTTCGTTAATGTAATTTGCAAAATCTTAACAGAACAATGTAATTTAACTGACTGATTTTGTTAAATTTTAATAGCTTCAATTATTAATGATGTATAATTTGGTTCCCCATCTGCATTTCGAGAATCATTATCAAAGGATCGTTTTACAATTCCATTTTCAATGGAGCCGATGTTTTTATGAAATTTATGTTCTTCATCCCAATATTCAATTAATTTAACGCTAAAACCCGCTCTCTCTAATTGCTCGGTAAGAGATATATGATTGTATAAACATTTATGATCATCAGCCCCAATTCCAATACCACCAACTCTAACATGTTCAATGTAATCAGGATTTTTATGGAATCCATCAGGAACTGCAATCTTCAAAACCCCACCTTTTCTTAAAAATCTATAACAATTCTTAATTGCCTTATAGCCATCTTTGATACTTAAATGCTCCCAGACATGTTCTCCAAATATATTATCAACTTTCCCAAAACCTAAGACATAAAACCAACTTTTGAATTTTGTAATATCTAAAAATGGATAGTTTGTAGAGACCCAACCATCATATTTATCAACATTTGAACCAACTATTACTTTTTTTATTTTGCTCTTAGCAAGTTCACTTCGATAAACTTGGACAATTTTAAATTGTTTTTTCAGTTTGTAAATTTTTAAATGTATCATTATTGTTTTATCAATTTTTATGCACCTTTATTTTTGCAATTTGGTTCTAATTGTTGATGTTTTATAAATTGTCTCAAACTAACTATTAAAATCTCACATTTCTTGTATTTTTAATCAATGATAATTACTTGTAAATTTAGATGCTAATCTAAATCTGAGGGTTTATTGCAGTAATGTGTTCATTATGAAAAATGAAATAAATCTCGAGTAGCACTATATATACAAGAAACAACTTGAAACATATACCCATGGCATTTTATCATCTCAGATTTCTGTTAAAAAACCTAGTAAAGTTTAACAACTAAGTGCAGTAGGAACCAGAATTCGAAATTTTTTATGAGTATTTACTGTAGTTGATTATACCCAAATAATTTGAAATCCTCGTGGTATAACTCATTAATTCTTTGTATTGAGTATTTACTCAACTCTTGAATTTTATCTGCCAATTTTTTTTCTGAATTTGCACTTTTATTTAATTTAGGAATGACTACCGATAAACCTAATTTATTGTTTATATATTCTATTTCCTTATCAAAGTTTTCAATTTTACCGATGTGATTCATTAAAGATTTATTTTCGCTGTCGAAAAAAAAGTCCTTTTGCCTTTTCTTTAAATTATCGGCACGCCAATCAATATATTGGTCAAAATTCTCAAAAGACTTATAAATCGCATGCTCTTTCAAACGAATATTTTCTCTCCCGTAATTATAGAGGCTTAATTGCCAATCGTATGGATTCCTAACAAATCCAAATTTGA
>CAZQFZ010000098.1:1762-8362 GCA_964592635.1 uncultured Rhizobium sp. | reverse complement strand
TGACTCCAATCAGAAACGGGTTCTAGACAGCGGTTTCCTACACATAAATAGAAGCCATTTGGTTGTTTATCATTGAATTGCAACCAGGTGGCTTTTGTGTTTTCTTGGGATGTTAATACGCTGATCCAAGAGGGCCAATGTGCAATTTGAGCCGAACCTGGACTTGAAGCCCGATGTACCGCAACATGTGCAGGTTCAAATGCTTCCATCAAGTACAATTGAGCCCAACCTGAATACCAACTCGGATGTTGAGTTACTGAATTTTTCACGATGGCTAGCAATTCTAAATATAACTCGCGATATCGAAGATCTGAATAGTGCTCAAACAATTGATGCAACGATTTGGCTAACATACTATTGGCAGACGGTATCACATCGTCGGTTAAGTCGGTTTTTTGAACAATCAGAGTTTCGGAAGATTTTCCAACAAACTCAAATTGGTGGTTACTGGTGTTGTAAAAAAGATCAATACTGCGATCAATTAATATTTTGGCCCGTTCTAAAAAGGTAGAATCCCCGGTGAACTTAAACAGCTCTAACATCCCCAAAGAAAAAGAAGCATAATCTTCTAAAAATCCATCGTTGTAGGTAGCGTTTTGGGAATGAATTCTTAATAATTGTTGAGATTGCGGTTGCCAAAATATTGACCACATTTGGTGAGCCAATTCAGTTGCCTTTTGGGTGTATTTAGGTGCATTGAGATAGTATCCTGCATCAGCTAAAGCTTTAATCATCAAGCCATTCCAACTGCAAATGATTTTATAATCCAAAGAAGGTCGAATTCTGGATTCCTGCAATTCGAATAACTTGGATTGTACTGATGTTTTTAAGGAATGATATTCAGCCGCCGAGATTTTAAGTTCTTCAATTACTTGCAAAGGTGCTTTGGCGGTATGAATGATGTTCATTTCGTGCTCCCAGTTCCCTTCGCTTGTTACGCCGTATGCCACTTTCAGGAATTCAATTTCAGTCGGGCTAAATTTAACAGGGTGGGGATGGTTATTGGAATTGGAATTGGTATTGGTATTGGAATTGGAATTGGTATTGGTATTGGAATTGGAATTGGAATTGGTATTGGAATTGGTATTGGAATTGGAATTGGAATTGGTATTGGAATTGGTGACAGTGTCGGAATTGGAATTAGTATTGGAATTGGTGTCAGTGTCGGAATTGGAATTAGTATTGGTATTGGTGACAGTGTCGGAATTGGAATCGGAATGGGTGTTGTTAGCCGTAATTTCATCGGAATTCATTCCGTTTTCGATTTCATTCATAGTGAAGGTATAAAATTTACCTTCTATTCCTTCGGAGTCCGCATCCAATCCCGAAAAATATCCTGAAAATGAAGCGTTATGCGATAGTTCGCGATCGCAAAACGCAATGGTTTGTTCCACAACATCCTTGTAGATATCGGCTTTTGACCAAGCGTATGCTCTGGCATATAAGCTAATGAGCTGCGCATTATCGTAGAGCATTTTCTCAAAATGCGGTGCAAACCAACGATTATCAGTAGAATAACGGAAAAATCCCCCGCGAATACTATCGTATATGCCACCATTGGCCATTTTTAACAAGCTGAGATGCAGATATTCTTTGGCTTCGGGGATTCGGGTGCACAAATGAAAATCGAGAGCATATTCAAATTGAATGGGCACCATGAATTTAGGCGCTCGTTGTTTTGCACCGTGCTCCCAGTCAATGTCGTTTGCATAATTTTCAAAAATATCTAGTGACTCTTTTTTGGAAAAATTCAATATTTCGCCGGTTGGAGTGGATACTTTATTCATTTTTTGCAACTCATCCATAAACTTTTGGGCATAATCCGTAAAAGATTCAGGTTGAGAACGATACTGTGAGGTTAATTGCAAAATTAATTGTTGCCATTGCGGTTTTTGAAAATAAGTACCCGCGTACACCGGTCGGCCATCGGGTAAACAAATAACATTCAAGGGCCATCCTCCGCGACCAGTCATTAGCTGACAGGCATCCATGTACACCATATCGATATCAGGACGTTCTTCTCGGTCCACCTTGATATTAACCATTCCAATATTCATGATTTCGGCTGTTTCATGATCTTCAAAAGATTCATGTTCCATAACATGGCACCAATGGCAAGTACTGTAACCAATACTCACCAGCACCAATTTATTTTCTGACTTTGCCTTTTGCCAAGCCACCTCCGACCAAGGATACCATTCTACAGGGTTGTATGCATGTTGTTGTAAGTAGGGACTTTTACTCGCTATTAAGTGGTTGGGTGGATTGGTGTGGTTTGTCATGGTATATTGATGAAATATTCTGTAATTTTGGATTTCGGCAAAACCCGAGTTACGTTAAATGGAAACAGGCGCTTTCAGATTCAAATTTCGCACACATCCTTGGATTTTTGTATTGTTTTTGTTGAATTTTTTATGGATTCCATTAAAGTCGCAAACGGGATCTACTGGTTTTTCGGATACATTAAAACGTTCTGGTTTAAATTCGGATAGTTTAAAACTAAAAATCAAGGAAGGTGTAAATGATGCGGTCTCCATTACCAAGGATGCCATTGAAGTTACCAAAGATGCTTTAGGTACCCGTTTGGATTCCAATCGGATTGTTGTAGCCGTTGGGTTTAATAATCATTTAGATGCTGTTGATACATTAACTATATGGGTTTTTCAAAAGAAGTATCGCAAGCCCGTGCACGGATTTTTATCTCAAACCCAGTTTGTAAAATTAGCAAGATCCTATGACACATTGAGCCCAGAAGTTGCCATTTACGCACAGTATGCTCAATATAAATTCCAGTTTGAAAAAGAGCTTAAATGGCTTAGGAAATATTCTCGCAAATACGCAATAAATGCCAACAACGCAACAGTAGATCCCCAAAAAGTAATTTTGATTCGAGTAAATTCAGTCCCCCCGTTTAAGATGGCAAGAGTGGAATATGTTATTCAAAAAAAGAAGGAAGAATATGTGGTACGATTCGAATTGATTTATATGAATGAACAATGGTATTATGTGAATAAATGTTCTATTTATCGCGATAAATAAATAAAAATTAAAATCGCCTGGAATTTACTATTGTAGGATTATACCCACTTTTGCTTCTGCCTTGTTTTCCGTATTCTTTGGAAGTCGAGGATATAGATTTCGATCCAATACCCGTTCTAAACTGTCCACTGTAATTCGGAAGTTGGAATGTCCACCATACAGGGATTTGTATTCTTGAAACGTTAAATATGGTAATGAATTAGGTATGATGTATGCCACCGATTTGTCTAATCCCGACGTGTCTAATAAAGCTTTAAAGAAGTATTTAGGTACAGCCACCCGATTGGCTTTTCCAATGCTGCCTAATTGCCAATCTTTGTAATTAACATCGGATTTGGAAATTACTGGACCGGTAACAATGAATAAAGAATGCTGATTCACTTGCACATATTGTCGAATATCACTTTCTAAATCTTTCCAAATTCCACGGTTGAGTGGGGGAGATTGGGGACAAATATTGCTCATGTAAAAACTTTCTTTCATGGCAATTTCCGACCACGTCATGTCGGCAGCAGGAGCTAAGTGGCCTCGGTCATATCCAGATTTGGTGTAATCTGATGTATTGCAGGTGGCAGGTTTAATAAGTGGATCAGCCATGAATTTGTCGGCTCTTTCGTTGAATCCATTGAGTTCGTTAGGACTCAATTCATAGGCCACCCAATTGGGAATATGATATTTATGATTGTAAGATGTGGTATATCCGGAATGAAGGGTTAAAACTTCTTCTTGGTTAGATTGTGGGATTTCCCAAAAGTAGCTCCTTTCGTTTTGTATGAGAGAAAATCCCCAGAGGAAAAAAGCGGTAAATATAGGCCAGGCCTTGAGGAAGGATTGATTTTTTGGAAGTTGCATTTCCGAAAATAATGGATCCTGCTGAGATTAATTATATGAAATTTCAGAAAGAATATTTTTTACAATCCACGGACCTTCGTAAATAAATCCGGTGTACACTTGGACTAATCCTGCGCCTCGAACGAGTTTTTCAGTGGCATCTTGTCCGTTAAAAATCCCCCCTACACCAATGAGTGGAATTTGATTTCCTAATTCGATGCTCAAATTGGCCAATATGATGTTACTTGCTTCAAATAGAGGCGCACCACTTAATCCACCAGCGCCTATTCGTTCGATTTCTTTAGGTGAAATACTGAGATTTTCGCGTGAAATGGTGGTGTTGGTAGCAATCACTGCTTGAACGTTGAGTTGTTTTATAACAGTTACAAATTTCTTTAAATCTTGCTTATGGAAATCGGGTGCAATTTTTATGAAAATAGGTTTTTGTATGGGTTTATTGCTGCGGATGGCATGGAGTTTTTCAAACAAGGGTATCAAGAATTTTTCACTCTGTAAATCGCGTAACCCTGGGGTGTTTGGACTAGAAACGTTCACTGTGATGTAATCTACATAATCGTAAAGTTTCTCAAAACAAATAATGTAATCTTGCTCCGCCAAATCGTTGTGGGTATCTTTGTTTTTACCGATATTCCCACCAACAATTAAACCTTTTGGCCGTTTTTTCAATCGTTCAATCATGGCATCTACACCTTGATTGTTGAAACCCATTCGGTTGATTACGGCAAAATCTTCGGGTAATCGAAACAATCGTGGTTTGGGGTTACCGGGTTGTGCAATGGGGGTAACAGTTCCTACTTCGACATGACCAAAACCGATTGTTTTCCATAAGTTAAGGTATTTTGCATCTTTATCGAAACCTGCTGCCAATCCCACGATATTTGGAAAGGTAATGCCAGCAAACGTGATAGGTTTGGATTTTTCTGGTTTAAAACTCTTTCGTAAAATGGATCCAAAAACGGGCACAGACAAGCCAAATTGTATTAATTGCAAAGCTACATCGTGGGCTTTCTCTGGTGATAACGTGAATAAAAATAATCGAATTAAACGATACATGTTGCCTTTCATACAAAAATTGTGCTAAATTGTGTTTTTTGTCTTCTGATTTAACGTAAGTGCTGTTTTATTTTGTAAACGCATCAAAAATTCCCCCAAGAGGGCGACGAAAAAAAATAAAATCAAGAATTAATGGTGGAAATACAGGCGAAATGTTGCGAGTAAAGATGGTGGAAAGTAATTAATGTTTGAAATGTCGAATTCCAGTGAATACCATGGCCAAGGAATTTTCATCACAGTATTTAATACTCAATTCATCTTTCACACTACCACCGGGTTGAACCACTGCGGAGATACCCGCTTTATCTGCAATCTCAACGCAGTCGGGAAATGGGAAAAACGCATCGCTCGCCATGACAGCACCGGTTAAATCAAATCCAAATTTATTGGCTTTTTCAATGGCTTGTACCAAAGCGTCAACACGGCTGGTTTGTCCTGTGCCACTAGCTAACAATTGGTTATTTTTAGCTAGTACAATGGTATTACTCTTGGTTTGTTTAACCAATTTAACTGCGAATTCCATATCGCTGTACTCTTGATCTGTAGGTACGCGTTGGGTAACAGGTTTCATGTTATCGCGAGTTTCGATCAATGAATCACGTTCTTGAACCAATTCACCATTCAAAGCGGTGCGATACAAGGTGGATTTTAACAAACCAAAGTTCTTCGCCTTCAAAATGATTCTATTTTGCTTGGCACTTAAAATTTCAATTGCTTTTGCAGTATAATTTGGTGCAATCAATACTTCAAAAAATAACTTATTGATTTCTTCAGCTGTAGAATCATCGATTTCTGAATTAGTGGCTAAAATTCCGCCGAACGCACTCACTGGATCGCAAGCTAATGCATCTGTCCATGCTTCTTTAATGGTATTTCTTGTAGCCACACCGCAAGCGTTATTGTGTTTTACAATAACGAAAGTAGCACCGGTTGATTCTCTAAATTCGTTCAATAAGCAAATAGCACTGTCCACGTCCAACAAATTATTAAAGCTCAAATCTTTACCTTGCAATTTGTCGAAAATTTCATCCAAATTACCTTGGAAATGCGCTTTTTGATGTGGGTTTTCTCCGTAGCGCAGAGCAGTACTTTTCACACCGCCAAACCAATTTGCAATTTGGGTGTCGTAGTTTGAAGTAACAGAAAATGCTTTGTGAGCAAACTTTTTACGCGTATTTAAATCGAGGTTTCCGTTTTGAGCATTGTAATCCAAAAGGAATTCTTGATAATCATTTTTGTCGGCAATTATGCATGTATGTGCATGGTTTTTGGCAGCGGCACGAATTAAAGAAACACCGCCAATGTCAATTTTTTCAATAATTTCTGAATCCGTTCCACCTTCAGCAACGGTTTGTACGAATGGATAAAGATCAACAATAACCAAATCAAAAAGTGGAATTTCATAGGATGCAATTTCTTGCATGTCCTGGTCCAACTCGCGGCGGGCTAAAATTCCCCCGAAAACCTTGGGATGTAGTGTTTTAACTCTTCCACCAAGAATACTTGGGTATCCGGTAACATCTTCCACTGCAACGCATGGGAGCCCCAAATCTTCGATAAATTTGCGGGTACCGCCAGTTGAATAAAGTGTAACGTTATTTTGGTGAAGTGCTCGGATAATGGGTTCTAAACCGTCTTTGTAAAATACCGAAACTA
>CAZQFZ010000098.1:0-1662 GCA_964592635.1 uncultured Rhizobium sp. | reverse complement strand
TGGTGAAGTGCTCGGATAATGGGTTCTAAACCGTCTTTGTAAAATACCGAAACTAAAGCAGATTTGATGGGTGAATTCACGCCGCAAAAATACAAAATTCAAGAGCCCAGCGTTCGAAATGTTTACAACTTTTCAAAAGTTATTTGAAGAAAAAGCGAAAGGATGTGGCAGTTTTATTTTTTAGCGATGTTTTCGAAAGCAGCTACTAACTCAAGTAAAATTGCGTTATTTAACCTCTAGTTTCGCATCCCCCCGAATTTTTACTGCACCAACATGGTGCTTGGGTTCGTAGGGACAATGCCTACAGCCACTGCCGCAACAGGAACCTTTTTTGATTAAAAAAGATTCCTTGAATACAACAAATCCGTTTTCCCAATAATAATTATCCGTTTCGGTTCGGTATTCTTTTTCTGAATCAATCTTTGCCATGACACTGTTTGAACTTCTTGCCACTACCACAAGGACAAGGGTCGTTTCTACCCACTTTCATGTCATTGCGAATGGGATTTTGGGGGATTTTAGGGGCGGATTGAGCTATTACTTCTTCGTGTGTCACATCACCGATGCCTGAATAATCTTCTTTGGTTGCTACCATTTTGGGTTCTGGTTTGCGCAATGTTGGACGGGATTCGTTCACCTTGCCTTCTTCAAAGATTCGGGTTCTAAACAGCATTCCCAAAATTTTGTGATTCATTCTGTTCAACATCTGACCGTACAATTCCCAGCTTTCCATTTTATAAATCAACAATGGATCTTTTTGCTCGTATTGAGCGTTGTACGAACTCTGTTTTAATTCATCCAACTCCCTCAAATGCTCTTTCCATTCATCGTCGATAGAGGAAAGAGTTACGGATTTCTCAAAATCAGAAATCATGGATTGACATTTGGTTTCTAACGCTTTTCCCATAGGAACGGTCAATTGGAATTGACTCGTACCATCTGTCATGGGAACCACCACATTTTCAATTCTATCTCCTTGTGTTTCGCGGATATTTGCAAATACGGGATATGCATTCTCAGCTAAATTTTTAGACTTTACATGGTACTGATTATTCAAATGCTCGAACAATTGAACGGCCAAATCTTCCGGTTTGCCTTGAGCATATTCTTCTTCAGAAAATGGTGGTGCCATTGCCAAAGTGCGAATAACTTCCAATTCCAATTCTACCCAAGAAGCACCACTTTGTTTGTGACCAGTAACTACCTCGTAGCACCAGTTCATCAACATATTACTTAAATCAATACGAAGCTTTTCACCGAACAACGCATTTCTACGAATTCTGTAAATGCTACTTCTTTGTTTATTCATTACGTCGTCGTATTCCAACAATCGTTTACGAATACCAAAGTTGTTTTGTTCCATCCTGCGTTGGTTTCTCTCAATGGTTTTAGACATCCAAGAATGTTCAATTACATCTTCTTCCTTGAAACCACCCAACTTGTCCATGAATGCAGCCACTTTTTCGGAACCGAAAATACGCATCAAATCATCCTCCAAACTCACATAAAAACGTGAACTACCTGGATCTCCTTGACGACCAGCCCGACCACGTAACTGTCGGTCAACACGTCTACTCTCATGTCGTTCAGTACCAATAATCGCTAATCCACCTGCTGCTTTTACTTCATCAGAAATCTTAATGTCTGTACCACGTCCTGCCA
>CAZQFZ010000097.1:0-8472 GCA_964592635.1 uncultured Rhizobium sp. | reverse complement strand
CAATGAATACAATTCCTTTTCCTTCTCTTTTGTTCGATACCCAGCCTTTAAGTGTGACCGTATGGCCCACTTGCTGTTTTAAATCGTGAATATAGGTATGGGAGCTCATAAAAAATTTGGTGCAAAGATACGATTTTGAGCACGTAATTATGGAAGTGAAAACAATATCAATCGAGTATATTCGTACTTTTGCCTAATGTCAGCTGAACAGATTACGGTATTTATTCCTTCGGGTGCGGGTTCCCCGGGTTTTGGGGGAATTTTTCACTGCTTGAAGAGTGATCCAAATTTGGTAATTCATGCTGGTGATCAGAGTCTGTTGTCTTATGGTTTTGGAATGGCTGATTTCTCGGTTCAAGTACCCTCTTCCAATCAATCGGATTACATACCTTTTGTCGTTGAATATTGCCAAGAAAAAAACATAGATGTCTTACTTCCAATTACTACTAGAGAATTGGAATCTTTGGCCGAGAATATTCACTTGTTTGAGCGAATAGGAACTAAAGTGGTGATTTCACCATTGAACAATTTAAAAATTGCGAATAACAAGTTTTTCGTATTAGAACATGCTCAGAGTATCGGTGTTCCTGTTCCTAAATTCACTCAAGTATTTCAATTTCAAGAACTTTCCGATTATTGTTTAGAAAGATTTAGAGAAGGGGAGGTTAAACAGTGTTTTAAACCGGTGAATGGGAATGGTTCAAGAGGTTTTGGAGTGGTCACAATAAATCTTAATTCTGATTTTCTTCACGAAAAATCGGGATGGATGCCACTTGAATTAGAAGAATGGGGTAAGAGAATGGGTTCGGGTCAGTTTGAAACACCATTATTGGTTTCTGATTTTTTGGAAGGAAAGGAATATAGTGTTGATGTATTGATGAATCGAGGAAAAATACAGTATTGCATCCCTCGAAGAAGAGATAAGATGATAGGTGGAATTAGTGTAACTGGTGTAATTGAACATAATAAAGAGTTAATAGAATTATCAAATAAGTTAGTTAAGTCATTGAATATGAATGGTCCAATAGGCGTTCAGTGGAAATATGATTCAAATGGAATACCCAAACTTTTAGAAATTAATCCTCGTTTACAAGGAACCACATCAGCTTGCATATTGGCTGGAGTGAATTTGCCACTTGAAGCTGTTAAGGGCGTATTGGGTCATGAAATTGGGTTGGATAAAGTGCAATGGGGAACACCATTTACTCGATTTTGGACTGATATTATTCCAATAAAATAATTAATTTTAAGGAGTCTATCGATTTTTGTTATTATCTTCGCAGTACTATGAGTAACGAAAAACGCAACACGAAACTGTACTGGGCTATGTGCATAATCAGCGGTATTGCCCTTACTTATTTCACCATCTGGCTTCCTGAAGCGTTCTGGCTTGGTCTTCCTACATTCTTTGGTGGCTTAGCCATGGCCATGGATTGGGTTTAAACCCTTCCTTCAAAAATTCATATTGAATGTTGCGCAGAAATGCGCCTAAAATTCTACACTCATGACTACAAAAGTTTGGTTCGATTTCGAAAAAGAAATTCAAGAGCTTTATGCTCAACTCGACAAAACGATAGACACCCACGAACATGGTAAAATCGACATGTCGGATATGATTAAAACCATCGAGAAGAAAATTAAAGAAGCTCAGAAAACCATTTATGCCAATTTAAATGGTTGGCAAAAAGTGCAAATTTCTAGGCATCCGGATCGTCCCTACACACTCGACTATATCGAGAACATTTGTACCGATTTTATTGAACTTTTCGGCGATCGTCAAATCAAAGATGACAAAGCCATTGTTGGTGGCTTCGCTAAAATTGACGGCAAACCCGTCATGATTATTGGTCAGCAAAAAGGAAGAAACACCAAACAACGGCAATTGCGTAATTTTGGAATGCCCAATCCTGAAGGGTATAGAAAGGCTCTTCGATTAATGAAATTGGCTGAGAAATTTGATATTCCGGTGGTCACTTTAATCGATACCCCAGGTGCTAGTCCCGGATTAGAAGCCGAAGAGCGGGGACAAGGAGAGGCTATAGCGAAAAATTTGTTTGAAATGTCCACTTTAAATGTGCCGATTGTATGTATTGTGATTGGTGAGGGGGCTTCAGGAGGCGCCTTAGGCATTGGAGTTGGTGATCGGGTGATGATGATGGAATACACTTGGTATAGCGTTATTAGTCCGGAAAGTTGTTCAAGTATTCTATGGAGAACATGGGATAAAAAAGAATTGGCGGCGGATGCCTTGAAATTGTCATCTGATGATATGCTTAAGATGGGACTAATCGACGGAATCATAAAAGAGCCAGTAGGTGGAGCACATCACAAACCTAGCGAGGCCTATGAATCTTTAAAGGTAGCTATAAAAAAAGAGCTAAAGTCTCTATTGACCTTAGACAAGGAAACCATGGTTGCTCAGAGGATTGATAAATTCTCGAACATGGGAGTTGTTGTAGAGTCCTAGGGATTATTTAGATTACACCTTATTTTTCTTAAAACTTTCCATTTTTTACTTTTCTTCTTCACTTAAATTAAAAGGTAAGATCATCATGAATAATAATCCTATATGTAAACTTTTTGATATTGAATTCCCTATTGTTCAAGGTGGAATGATATGGTGTTCAGGGTGGGAATTAGCATCAGCAGTAAGTAATGCTGGAGGTTTGGGATTAATTGGGGCGGGAAGTATGTATCCAGAGATCCTCCGAGAGCATATTCAAAAATGCAAAGAATCAACAAGTAAACCTTTTGGAGTGAATCTACCACTTTTGTATCCAGATATTGAAAAACATATTGAAATAATTTTAGAAGAGGGTATAAATATTGTTTTTACATCGGCTGGAAATCCTTCTAAATACACCCAGTTTTTAAAGGAAAAGGGTATAAAGGTTGTGCATGTGATTGCTAACGTTAAGTTTGCTAAGAAAGCAGAAGAAGCGGGCGTGGATGCAATTGTGGCAGAAGGATTTGAAGCAGGCGGTCACAATGGAAGAGAGGAAACCACCACTTTGGTTTTAATTCCTTTGATTAAGCAACATGTTAAAGTTCCTGTAATTGCTGCTGGTGGTATATCTTCTGGAAAAGCAATGGCGGCAGCGTTTTGTTTGGGTGCTGATGGTGTTCAAGTGGGAAGTAGATTCGCTGCTACAGTAGAAAGTTCGGCACATGAAAATTTCAAAAAGGCAATAATTCAAGCGGGAGATGGGGATACGCAATTAACATTGAAAGAAATCACGCCTGTACGGTTAATTAAAAATCCTTTTTATCAGCAAGTTCAAGAGGCCTATGCAGATGGAGCTTCCCCAGAAAAGTTAAAAGAATTATTAGGTAGAGGAAGGGCCAAAAAAGGCATGTTTTTAGGCGATTTGAATGAGGGTGAATTGGAAATTGGTCAAGTAAGTTCTATGATTTCAACCATTAAAACTGCAAAAGAGGTTGTAGATGAAATGCTTGCAGATTTTGAGGCAACATTGTTAATGATGAATAAGAAATTGGAATTGAAATAATCTGTTATTATGCAAAGTTCTCCAGTTTGGAAAGTGATATACACCTCAAGTCGACAAGAAAAGAAAGTTTCCGCTTTTTTTGATAAACTAGGGATTGAACATTATTTACCTCTGTATCGTAGTTTACGATTTTGGAAGGATCGCAAAAAGTGGGTGGAAATGCCACTTTTTAATGGCTATATTTTTGTATGTCCTACAGATATTCAGCGAGATCAAATATTAACCGTGCCAGGAGTAGTTCGATTTATAAGAAGCAACTCAAAAGATGCCACGATTCCAACAGTTCAAATAGAGGCCATCAGACAGTTTGTTGCATTGGGATATAACATTTCAGAAATAGGAGATGATGAGAATTTTGAAGTGGGAGACGTAGCCGAAATTTTAGACGGTCCATTGAAAGGAAAAGAAGCACAAGTGTTAAAAATGGGTGACGATCATTATCTATTAGTTTCCATTGAGGCCGTAAATCAAAGTGTAAAGGTGAAATTGCCAAAGGAAATACTTAAAATTGTACAAAAGAAAGGGGATACATCTGACTTAAAACCATTATGGTGAGGTTGGATAGTTGAACACGAATTATGATTGGCAATACTATATTACTGCTTTCACCTCATACAGATGATGGTGAATTGGGTTGTGGTGCTACTGTGGCGAAGCTTATTCGGCAAGGTAAAAGGGTGTATTACGTGGCCTTTAGTGCTTGTGAACAGAGTGTGTTGCCTCAATTTCCTAAAGATATTCTTATCAGCGAAGTAAAACAAGCAACTGCGAGTTTGGGTATTAAGGAAACCGATTTGGAATTGCACCGTTTTGAGGTACGAACGTTTAATTATCATAGACAAGAGATTTTGGATGTACTCATCCAATTAAGAGAAAAAATTAAACCAGACACGGTACTTATTCCTAGCTTAACTGATATTCATCAAGACCATAAAACAATTGCGGAAGAGGCGTTGAGGGCGTTTAAGTTTATCAATGTATTTTCGTACGAATTACCTTGGAATAACTTGAATTTTAATACGTGTGCGTTCGAAGTTGTTGAAGAACAGGATGTATTAAAAAAGATTGATGCACTCAGGAAATATGAGAGTCAAGCTCATCGACCCTATGCCAATGAAGAATTCTTAAGATCTCAATTGCGTATGCGTGGCGTGCAAGTAGCACAGCGATATGCTGAAGTTTTCGAGGCAGTACGCTTGGTAATGCCCTAACTCTGAATTAAATTCGCCCAAATGCAAACGGGCTTTGGAATTTCACAATTGATTTTTGCTCTTAGTTTAGGAGTGGGAATTTATTTTTTTTGGAAAAGTGTATCTAAAATCAAACGCAATATTTTATTGGGTAGGGATGTTGATTTGACTGATAATCCTAGAGAACGTTGGAAAAACATGTTGATTGTGGCGATGGGCCAAAGCAAAATGGTTAGAAGACCGGTAGCCGGATTTTTTCATATCTTAATATATGCAGGATTCGTGTTGATTAACATAGAAGTATTGGAGATAGTGTTGGATGGTTTACTAGGAACTCATAGAGTTTTTGCCTCCTATTTAGGTAAACTATACAATACAGCAATTGGTTTTTTTGAAATATTGGCTTTTGGTGTTTTACTGGCATGTATTGTTTTCCTATTCCGTCGTTTTGTAATGAAAATTCCTCGATTTACTATGAGGGAGATGAAAGGTTGGCCAACTAAAGACGCAACTATTATTCTCGTTGTTGAAATTGTTCTAATGGGTGCTTTATTAAAAATGAATGCCGCAGAACAAGTTTTGCAAGCAAGGGGAGAATTACCAACACATGGAAGTTTTCCTGTTAGCCATTATTTGGTAGGTTTTTTTGAGGGATTCTCTAGCCACACTTTACATATTTTAGAGCGTACTTTTTGGTGGTTTCATTTTATAGGGATTTTACTGTTTTTGAATTATGTGCCTTTCTCCAAACATTGGCATATCATTATGAGCTTTCCTAATGTTTATTATTCATCATTAAATCCTAAGGGACAATTCAGCAACATGAATTCTGTAACAACCGAGGTTAAGCTGATGATGGATCCTTCTGCTCAACCTCCAGAAGGCTATGAACCACCCACAGGTTTTGGTGTTAAGGACGTAACGGATTTGACTTGGAAAAACCTGATGGACGCATATACATGCACGGAATGCGGTCGCTGTAGTAGTGTATGCCCAGCAAACATTACTGGGAAATTGCTAAGTCCTCGCCAAATCATGATGGCTACACGCGATCGACTCGAGGAAGTGGGTAAAGCAATGGATGAGCATAAATCTACGGTAAAAGTGGATGACGGAAAAGATTTACATTCATACATTTCGCCAGAAGAGCTTTGGGCATGTACCACATGTAATGCTTGCGCTGATGCTTGTCCAGTAAATATTAATCCAGTAGATATTATCTATCAAATGCGTCAATATTTAGTGATGGAGCAAAGTGCTGCACCTTCGGAGTTGAATGGAATGTTTACCAACTTGGAAAATAATGGTGCTCCTTGGCAATTCAATCCTAATGATAAAGCCAATTGGGCTACAGATTTGTAAAGGTTGAGGGAATTATTCCCTATCTTTGCTTAATTAAACATTAAACACATGAATACGATGTTATTTTTAGGTATGGGCGGTCAAGAAATTATTATTGTTGCCCTTATCGTTTTGTTGCTATTCGGAGGAAAAAAAATTCCTGAATTGATGCGTGGATTGGGTCGTGGAGTAAAGGAATTTAAGGATGCCAAGGACGGTATTCGTTCAGAAATTCACAAAGGAATGAACGAAGAAAATAAACCTAGCGAAAATTAACCTTGAAATCGTATAGTCGAATTTCAGAAATCCGGTCAGATCTTGAAACGGGAGCAATTTCTTGTGCCCGATTAGTAGAATATTATCTAGAGAATATTCGCCAAAATGAAGATCTCAATGCATTTTTGGAAGTTTGGGCAGATGAAGCAAAAACTCGTGCTGCTGAAATTGATCAAAAAATTAAGTCAGGTAATGCCGGTAAATTGGCAGGCGTAGTGATCGCACTGAAAGACAATTTAGCCTATAAGAACCATAAAGTGAGTAATTCTTCTAAGATTCTGGAAGGATTTGAATCACTTTATACAGCAACAGCAGTTCAGCGTTTGATTGATGAAGATGCCATTTTAATTGGTCGTACAAATTGCGATGAGTTTGCAATGGGTGCATCCAATGAAAACAGTGCTTATGGTCCTGTTAAAAATGCGATTGATCCAACGCGTGTTCCAGGTGGATCTAGCGGAGGAAGTGCAGTGGCAGTTGCTGCCGGTATGTGTCATATTGCATTGGGTTCGGATACTGGAGGTTCTATTCGACAGCCTGCGGCTTTTAATGGAATTTTTGGTTTGAAACCTACTTATGGACGTATATCTCGTTGGGGATTATTAGCTTATGCTTCTAGTTTTGATCAAATTGGCCCCCTAGCCCATTCTCTAGAAGATATTGCTTTGGTAACTGAAATAATGTCAGGTAAAGACGATTACGATGCTAGTATGATGCAACAAGATCCTCTGCCAAATTGGAATTACAAGCCCGTATCTAAAGCACGTTTTGCGGTGATGAAACAAGCTGTAGAAAACCCTGGACTTGATATAGAAGTGAAGCGCGAGTTTGAGAAATTGTTGGAAAAGCTGGAAGCAGATGGCCATGAAATACAGTTTTTTGATTTTCCATTATTGGATCAAATGGTTCCAACTTATTATGTGTTGACCACAGCTGAAGCAAGTAGTAATTTGTCGCGATATTCTGGTATGCTTTATGGTTATAGAAGTGTTAATGCAACTGATTTAGATTCTACGTATATCAAGTCAAGGAGTGAAGGATTTGGTGCTGAAGTTAAACGCAGAATTATGCTAGGAACCTTTGTATTGTCGAGTGAACAATACGAAGAGTACTATGAAAAAGCGCAAAAGGTTCGTCGTGTTATACAGAATGAAACCCAAGCAGTTTTGGAAACAGCGGATGCAATATTAATACCTACAACCAGTACGCCAGCATTCAAATTGGGTGAGAAGAGCAAAGATCCAGTTGCAATGTATTTAGCAGATTTATTTACTGTTCAAGCAAATTTAGCTGGAAACCCCGCCATTTCATTACCATTAATGACCAATTCTGAAGGACTTCCAATGGGAGTTCAGTTAATGACAAAGTTTGGAGACGAAGAAAGATTATTTGATTTATCTCGTTTATTAGAGAACTTGAATGCATAAAATGAGAAGAGTTTTCGTATTTGTCTGTATTGTCATGATAATGAATGCCTCTCATGTGAGTGGGCAAGCCATAAAAGGGGTAGATATTGAATCTGAACTAAAGGATATCGAGAAAAGAGGACAGGGACTATCAATTTATAGAGGGTCAGGAGTGATTGAAAATATCAAAGAATGGTTGGAAAATGAAAATAACTCTACTCGAATTGTAGCCGGTCGATATTTTTATTATCGAAACATTATGAGTTCTGAGGGTTTGAAAATTCGCAATCCTTGGAACGGCGATTTAATTCCTTGGTTTTTATATGTTTTACCTGTTGCGAATACTGGTTGTGAACCTCGATTCAAAGCAGAAGATGGAGCATCCGGTATGTGGCCTCTTTCGTTTCGCATAGGGAGGAAATACGGATTAACACAAGCAGCATTGTTTGATCAAAGAAGAGATCCAGCCGTTTCTACACAAGCAGCGATTAAATATATTTTGGAACTTCAGAATATATACAGAGATTGGAATAAAACTATAACTGCTTTTTCCATAGGCCCTGCTCGATTAAACCAATTGATACATGCAACTGGTTCTATTGATTTTGATGTGATTTATCAAGTAATGGATCCAGAAGAACGTCAACCCATAATGCAGTTTTATGCCGCTTTAGTGTGTATGCAGGTTTTAGAAAAAAGGGGAGAATTAGATAAGTATCCGTATTTGACACCCAAAGTGGCTTCACTGTC
>CAZQFZ010000096.1:0-8497 GCA_964592635.1 uncultured Rhizobium sp. | reverse complement strand
CGAATTAAAATGATGTGGCGAATTCTTAAGCGTCGGCTTTTAATAATTCTCACTGAAATTAATCCTCTCTCAAGTTTGAAACAAGGTGAATGGAATGGTAAAAGTGAATATTGTGATAAATATCACCGAGTTTACACGTTTGTTTTAACATCTTTGTTATTCACTTGATTTTTTGAATATGACTAAAGAAATACATAATACAAGTTGTTCCTGTGGTTGCAACTCGAATCCAGAAGAAATTTCCGCAGCAACGGATAGACGAAGTTTCTTGAAAAATGCGGGTATAGCCGGTTTGGGATTTGCCTTTGGTCCAGCTGCAGCAGGAACATTAGCTTCATCTGAGGAATTGGGTTACGATATTTTAAAGTCAGAATCTGTAAAAAAGGGTAAAGCACAGCGATTTACTATTCTTCAAACAGCGGATATTCACGCCCAACTTTTTGAACACGATGAATTCTTTTGGGAACAGGGGAAAGAAGTGTATAAACGTCGCGGTGGTATGGCTACTTTGAAAACGATGATTAATACCATCCGTAAACAGAATCCAATAAACACTGTGGTTGTGGATGGAGGCGATTGTTTTCAAGGTAGTGGTGTAGCTGCAATGACAGAAGGAAAAGCAATGGTTCCTTTGATTAATAATATTGGTTACGACTTGATGTTGCCTGGTAATTGGGAAGTGGTATATGGTAAAGAAAATATGATTAAAGATTTGGGTGGATATCATGCGGCTAAGGTTTGTGCCAATATGTTTCACGATGAGTTACAAGTGGCGGGAAGCAGCCTCACATCCCCCGAAACAAGAAAAAGAGGTGAATTGATTTTTCCTCCGTATTGGACAAAAACCGTTGCGGGTGTGAAGATTGGATTTATTGGTTATAATGATCCGTTGACACCCAAGAGGCAATCTCCAGCATATTCGTTCGGAATTGAATTTACGGATCCGTCCGAGAACGTGGCAAAATACATTAAATATCTTAGGGAGTATGAGCAGTGTGCCATGGTGTTTTTGGTAACTCATATGGGTTTAACACAGCAAGTGGATTTAGGTACGAAGCCGTTTGTACAAGGGGTTGATTACATTTTAGGTGCTGATACCCATGAACGAGTTCGTAAACCATTGGAGACAGCATATACCAAGGTGGTTGAACCGGGTGCTTTTGGTTCTTTTTTGGGGAAGTTGGATGTGGTTGTTGAAAATGGAGTAATCAAAGAACAATCCTACGATTTGCTTGATGTGGATCCCAGTAGATACAAGCCAGATGCGGAAATGAATGCCCTAGTGAATCAAGTTTTCGCACCTTATAAAAAAGAATTATCGAAGGTGATTGGGTACACTAAAAAAACATTAGTTCGTTACTATGTTTTGGAAAATCCTATGGATAATTTTATTACCGACGCGGTCATGGAAAAATTTAATACCGACATTGCATTGTCGAATGGATTTAGATTTTGTCCTCCCTTGGTGGCTCATCCTAAGGAAGAGAAAACCGCGATTACCAATGATTTTTTGTGGAGCATGTTGCCCGTAAATTCTATTGCCAAAAAGGGATTGGTTTCTGGACAACAGATATGGAATTGGTTGGAAAAGGAATTAGAAAATGTGTTTGCCAAAGATCCTTCAAAACGATTTGGTGGATGGGTAGTGCGTTTTTCTGGAATGCAAATTAATTTCACTTCAAAAAATGAGTTTGGAAAGCGTTTGAATTGGGTGAAGATTAAAGGTGTAGAAATAGATAAGTTGAAAATGTACACCATGGTAGCTTGTGAAAGAGAAGGCGATCCGGATGATATGATTTGTCGAATGATGGGTGTAAAAAACCCAGAACCAACCGAACATAATTTGCACGATATAGTTCGTGAATATTTGGCTAAGAATTCTCCTATCACACCACAAGTGGAAGGAAGAGTTCAATGTACGGATCAACCTGCAAACTTGTTAAGTCAATTGGAAGGGTATGATTATCAATTTAGATAGTTAATGTATTGAATATTAATGTTTTGATGGATTGTAACTTTTATCACGCTGTATTCAATTATAATCACTGAATTTTGTAGTTATGTTAGAAATATTTGGATACATTGGAGCTGTTGCCATGGGCCTTTCTTTAGGACTGATTGGCGGTGGCGGATCAATATTAACCGTGCCAATATTGGTATATCTTTTTGGAGTGGGAGCGGAATTATCAACGGCTTATTCTTTATTCATAGTGGGATTAACCAGTTTGGTGGGTTCTTTTTCACACATGAAAATGGGTAATATCCATTGGAGAACCGCCATTGTTTTTGGTATTCCATCCATTATAAGTGTATATTTAACTCGTCATTACGTTGTACCTGCAATACCTGATCCGGTTCTGAACACAGGTAGTTTTGTATTGAGTAAGGACATTGCAATATTGTTGTTTTTTGCAGTCATCATGGTATTGGCTTCGTACAGCATGATTCGTAAAACTAAACCGAAAACAGATTCAATCGAAGGTGATGTTTCTTTTAACTATCCCATGATTTTGGCAGAGGGTTTGATTGTGGGTGCTGTAACTGGTTTAGTAGGTGCTGGAGGGGGGTTTTTAATTATTCCTGCCTTGGTTTTGCTGGCTAAACTTCCAATGAAGCAAGCGGTTGGAACTTCTTTGGTGATCATCGCTTCTAAGTCTTTATTGGGTTTCTTGGGAGATTTAGAAAAGCGAAGTGCTGAAATCGATTGGCCGTTTTTGATGATATTTAGTGCTATAGCCGTAATAGGTATTTTTACTGGTGCGGCTTTGTCAAAAAAGGTCAGCGGAGACAAGTTGAAGCCGGCGTTTGGATGGTTTGTATTGGTGATGGGAATTTATATCATCATCAGTAGCTTAATGAAATAACTATTGAACCGCAGGTTTTTATAGTAGAGACAAAGGCCATTCTCCAAAGTGTTGATTTAATGTTAAACACAATTTGCAATTTTACTGATTCAAGATTTTCGTCAATTATTTAGTATATTTAAAATTATGAATGCTATAAATCCAGAAGATGAACGCAAGCTGATTAAATCAGTTAATTCGCTGATTACTTTACTGATGTTGGTTGTGGTTACCATGTTGGCTTTGGTTTTGTGGATGTTGTTCAAACCTACCGATTCTGGAATTTCAGATGAGCAAATTGCTGAGCAAATCCAGAAAATGGAAAAGGAAGAACAATTGAGTTCATTGGATCCCTCGTCGGATTTGTGGACCGCTCCGTCGGATTCTGAATTGCCTGCTGGTAAAGATGGGGAAGAAATTAAATACGGGAGAGATTTGATAGTAAGAACAGCAGAATTTCTTGGGCCAAACGGTTCTGTTGCAAGAATTACCAATGGAATGAATTGTCAAAACTGTCATTTGAATGCGGGTACCGCACCTTATGGTAATAATTATTCTGCCGTGGCAAGCACCTATCCCAAATTCAGAGGAAGAAGTGGAACTACAGAAACCGTGTTTAAACGCATCGGTGATTGTTTTGAACGTAGTTTGAATGGACAGGCACCAGATTCTAACTCCAGAGAAATGAAAGCCATGGCGGCCTATATAAAATGGTTAGGAAAAGACGTGAAAAAAGGGGAGAAGCCCAAGGGATCTGGATTGTATGAGGTTCCTTTTTTATCTCGTGCCGCAGATCCTGTGAACGGCAAGGCTATTTACGAATCTAAATGTCAAAGTTGTCATCAAGCAGACGGTGCCGGAATGTTAAACGATAAGGGCAATGCATATACATATCCACCATTATGGGGTAAGAATAGCTATAATTCGGGAGCAGGTTTATATAGAATGAGCCGATTTGCCGGTTACGTTCGAGCAAATATGCCCTTAGGTGCAACTTACAATAGTCCTCAATTAACCAATGAAGAAGCGTGGGATGTTGCTGCATTCGTGAATTCTCAGGAACGACCCAACAAGGATTTGTCGAAAGATTGGCCAGATATTTCTAAAAAGAACATAGACCACCCTTTTGGACCCTATATTGATCCATTTTCAGAGAAACAACATAAATACGGGCCATTTGGTGAGATAAAGTCGTTTTATGATGCAATGAAAGACAGTAAGAAAAAAGGATAATTTTTTCTATAACAGATAGAGCCTTACATTTTGGAGATAATTTAAGTTGTGTAAATCGAATTAAATCATTGGGTATGAAAAAAATCAGTGAAATTAAACCTGAAGTGGAGGATGCTGAAAGTGTTCTAAAATGCACCATGGATGCAAATGGATGTTGTATCGTTGAGGAAAATAACACCGAAAAGGCCTTTTGGGATGATCGTTGGGCTGCAGGATCAACAGGTTGGGATTTGGGAAATGTATCGCCTGAATTAAAAAAATTCTTCGATTCTCTACCTGATAAAGACGCATCAATCTTGATCCCGGGTTGTGGAAATGCCTACGAAGCTGAGTATTTGTTGGGTCAAGGTTTTACGAATGTTACATTAATAGATATTGCTCCAACCTTAGTTCGGAATTTGAAATCCAAATTTGCAAATAATTCGGGTATTGAAGTTGTTGAGGGCGATTTTTTTCAGTTAAATGGAGAGTATGATATTATTGTTGAACAGACATTCTTTTGCGCTATTCCACCGGCTATGAGAGTGGATTACGTTCGGAAAATGGCGGAACTTTTGGGTGAAAATGGAATTTTGGCCGGATTGTTATTCGATCGCGATTTTGAAGGCGGACCTCCGTTCGGAGGTTCTCAAAAGGAATATAAAATGCTATTTCCAGAATATGGTTTGAAAATTATTGAAATGGAAACAGCCATGAATTCAATACCTGCTAGACAAGGCACTGAGGTGTTTTTTAAGGCAATGAAACACCTGATTTAATATCTTCAATTTACCCCACACGCTGAAGTTAAAAACTAAAAAATTAAAAATGCATAATATGAAAATTGAACAAATTTACACAGGATGTTTAGCACAAGGTGCTTACTACATCGAGAGTAATGGAGAGGTGGCTATCATCGATCCACTAAGGGAAGTTCAGCCCTACATTGAAAAGGCGGAGAAAAATGGAGCGAAAATCAAATACATTTTCGAAACCCATTTTCATGCAGATTTCGTAAGTGGTCACTTAGATTTAAGTAAAAAAACAGGAGCCCCCATTATTTATGGTCCTTTAGCTAACCCTGAGTTTGATTGTGTAATTGCACAAGATGAACAGGAATTTAAGTTGGGTAATGTTACTTTAAAAGTATTGCACACTCCAGGACATACCATGGAAAGTACGTGTTACTTGCTTTTAGATGAAAATGGAACACCTCATAGCTTATTTAGTGGGGATACTTTGTTCTTGGGGGATGTTGGGCGTCCTGATTTAGCACAAAAAGCGGCTGATATGACGCAAGAGCAATTAGCAGGAATGCTGTACGATTCTTTAATGAATAAAATCATGCCTTTGCCGAACGACGTAATGGTGTATCCAGCGCACGGTGCAGGTTCGGCTTGTGGTAAGAACATGATGAAAGAAACCATGGATTCATTAGGACATCAAAAAGAAATGAACTATGCATTGAATCAAACCAGTAAAGAAAATTTCATTGCTGCTGTAACCGATGGATTAACTCCACCACCGGCGTATTTCCCTATGAATGTTGCTATGAATAAAAAAGGCTATTCTTCCATTGATGAAGTAATGACTACCGGTTTGCGTGCATTGTCGCCAGAAGAATTTGAAACAGCAGCTGAATCTACCGATGCCGTAATATTAGATACACGCAGTGCGGGTGTTTTTGCACAAGGATTTGTTCCAAGATCTATTAATATAGGATTGGATGGGCAGTTCGCTCCCTGGGTAGGTGCTATGGTTGTGGATGTTAAACAACCAATTTTATTAGTAACAGACGCTGGTAAAGAAGAGGAAACATTGATTCGTTTGAGTCGTGTGGGTTTTGATGTAGTTTTGGGATATTTGAACGGTGGTATAGATGCTTGGAAAAATTCGGGTAAAGAAGTGGATCAAGTGAATCGCATAACCGCGGATCAGTTTAAATCTGAATTGACTATCGGAAGTACTTACGTATTAGACGTGCGTAAAGAATCTGAATACAGAGCGGAACACGTAGAAGAGGCATATAACAAGCCTTTGGACTATATCAATGAATGGTTTCCCGAAATGACCCAAATGAATGAAGAATTCTATTTACACTGCGCTGGTGGATATCGTTCAATGATCGCCGCATCATATTTAAAAGCACGTGGTATCCATAATTTCAAAGAAATTGAAGGTGGGTTTAAATCCATTGCAGAAGCAGGTGTTTCAAAAACGGATTTTGTTTGTCAGTCTAAATTAACCAAAGCATAATCTGAGTTAATTGCAATTTTTAATAGTATAATTGTGGTAGCAGTGGGTGGTTTGCATTCGCTGCTATCTCTTTGTAAATAAAAGATATATGGATAGAATAATAGAAGTAATTAGTCAGCCTTGGCCTTGGTGGGCTGCGGGTATTATTATTGGATTAACCGTTCCGGCCTTGTTAATCTTGGGGAATAAAACCTTTGGAATTTCATCTTCGCTAAGGCACGTTTGTGCCATGTGCGTACCTGCTAAAATTCCTTTTTTTAATTACGATTGGAAAAAAGAAAAATGGAATTTGTTTTTTGTGGTTGGTGTTTTAATCGGTGGAGTAATTGCTGGTAATTTTTTGCAAGATCCTCAACCCATTGAAATTGCCGAAAATACAAAAAAGCAATTGGTAGAAGCAGGTGTGAAAGATTTTAACGGACTTATCCCGGCTGATGTGTTTTCATGGGAATCTTTATTGACGGTTAGAGGATTTATTTTCATCGTTCTAGGGGGATTTTTGGTTGGATTTGGAACGCGTTATGCTGGTGGGTGTACAAGTGGGCATGCCATTATGGGATTGAGTAATTTACAATGGCCTTCATTGGTAGCAACCATTTCATTTATGGTGGGTGGTTTTATCATGACTTGGTTGATTTTACCCTTTTTGTTGGGATTATAATTTGGTAAATAAAGGAAAGTTTCACATTTAAAATTAAAAAACATGACAACAGAAAATACAGAATTTGGCAAAGACGCCATGTGTGTGAACGAGTCGAAAATACAAGGTCCTTGGTGGCATAATTTAAAATACTTAGTTGTGGGTATCATTTTCGGTATCGCATTCGTAAAAGCAGAAATCGTAAGTTGGTTCCGAATTCAGGAGATGTTCCGTTTGGATTCGTTTCACATGTACGGAGTGATTGGTACGGGTGTTGTTTTGGGTATGATTTCAGTACAGCTAATAAAGCGATTGAAGATAAAAACAATCAGTGGAGAACCTATAGTAATTGCCGACAAAACATTTAATAAAGGTCAAATCTATGGCGGATTGATTTTTGGATTGGGATGGGCAATTACAGGCGCTTGTCCGGGTCCGTTGTTCGCACAGATCGGTGCTGGATTTTATGTAGTTTTTATTACCTTCTTATTTGCAGTTTTTGGTACTTGGGTGTACGGTAAATTCAAAGATAAATTGCCACATTGATAAATTGGTTAACGTGTAATTGAATGAATAAGAATGTAAAAGTGAATTAAATCTATGAATTGATTTAGGTTTGAGGAAAGAAGATTGTTGGCTTAATAACAAATAGATTTTCAATTTAATAACAAAAAAAGAGGCGATTAAATTGCCTCTTTTTTTGTTGTAACTTCTTCAAATTGGACAGGAGTTACTCCCGATGAATGGGATATGTTGTCAGAATTGATTGCGTTTAATTCAGAACCCGAGGTTTGGTTATTTGTAGGAATTGAACATCCCCCGAAACCACAATAACCGGTTGTAAATAAAGCAAAACCAGTGAAAAAGTAACCCATTACGATGGTTTCAATTTGATGGTAAACATATCCCTGAATAAGAATTAAGATGCCAATTACCAATCGAAAAAAACGAGTAAGGGTCCAATTGCTGAATAAAATGGATTTTAGTTGAAGCATTGTGATTACATCAAGGCAATTTGCATGTCTGCTAAACCACCGCCGTTGTACACTTCTGTTATGCCAAATTGTTGCATAATGCCAGTTGCCATTCCGCTGCGACTACCACTACGGCAATAGCATAATATGGGTAATGGTAACAATTTGATTTCCTCAATTCTAGATGGAATTTCATCCAAAGGAATATTCAATGCGTTATTTACATGTCCATCTGCAAATTCCCATGAAGATCTAACGTCGATTACGGTTGCGCCTTTTTCGTTTACTAATTCTCTGATTGTCATAATTATATTGTTTAATGACGCAAAGTTCCCCTGAAAAACAGAAAAACTTCGTAATATTAGTCACAAATGAATTTTAAATTACTTCTGGTACGGAATTGATTAAATTCAGAACGTTGGCCAAAGAGCAGATTTAATCCTGAATTACTGCTAGAGATGGGGATTTAATTAAGCACGTTTGCTAAAAAGCGGGCTAAATCCAGAATTAAAGATAAAGTGCAGATTTAATCCATCTCTTTTTGTGAAAGAAATGCGTGAAACTCACGCGCA
>CAZQFZ010000095.1:0-8511 GCA_964592635.1 uncultured Rhizobium sp. | reverse complement strand
AAAAAAAACCGCCTCGTTTAGTTAACGAGACGGCTTCTTTCTTTTTAACACCAATAATAAACAAATCAGATTCTCGTTCTAATTTTGAAGAACAGAATAATCTCTTTAATAAAGCACCATTACGGTTCCTTTATACACATAGAGCTTATTATCCACGTAACGGAATACTATTTCATACCCATACATTCCTTCAATTACCTGAACCCCGTCTTTATCTATACCCTTCCACTTCTCCTCTGGGTTCTCGGTTTGCCATAAAATATTACCCCAACGATCAAAAACCTTCATGGTATATTTACTCAATCCAAAAGTCATGTTTGGACCAAATGACTCATTCAAACCATCAACATTCGGACTGAAAGCATTAGGAATCCACATCAATAACTCGGGTTTCAAGAATATAAATGCGCTCGTACTGTCTTTACAACCGTTGGTGGTTGATGCAATCAAGCGAACTTTGAAATTACCAGTTCTATCAAACGTTTTATATATAGGACCTGCCACATAATCTACCTGCCCATCTTCAAAATACCATTCGTATATCTGAGCACCCTTACCCGTAAAATCAAACCTCCAATCCGTTTCCATTCCTTGCGACATCAAATATTCCGATGTGAAACTAGCTTTGGGCTTTTCGAAAGCTTGAACTGGATAATCCGTTGCATCACCCTTACAGCCATAGTTCGATGTTACCGATAACTTAACCATGAAATTGCCTTGTGCCATATAAGTATGCTTTGGATTGGCTATAGATGATACATTGCCATCCCCAAACGCCCAATTAAATGAAGGCACTCCTTTGTTCAACACCAGGGCTGAGTTAAACTGAATCTCTTCTCCTACACATGCATCTTTACCCATTATACTTACTTTCGGCGTTTCTGCTACATATATACTTTGCTGGGCAGAATTCACACAACCCTCTTCTGTAACAGCCAACAATCCAACTTGGTACGCACCTGTATCGGTCATTACCTGATTGGGCATATTTACGCCCGTGTGAGTGGATATGGTTTTTCCCAAAACACCCCAATTGTACACTACTGAATTCGCGCCATTTTCATTGGATGTATTGGAGAAAATAAACAAGTTATTCTGCAAGCACTGAGTAGAATTATTAATCGTAAACGATGCCTTAGGTACTGCAAAAATCTCAATTTCCTTTACAATAGAATCCCTACAACCTTGATCCGTAATGGCTACCAATTTAACCATTTTCCTACCAGTGGTTGTATAAGACTTACCGAAAGAGTTTTTCGCTAAATCGAACGTTCCATCGTTAAAATCCCAACGTACTGCGTAGGTTCCGGTGTAATTGGTTTTATCCATGAAATTAAATCCTTGAGAATAAAAACATGCCGTGTCCTTGTTCATTGAATAATCTACCTTAGGACTGGCTACAACCGTTGCAGTTGTTGTCATTGAATCAAAACAGTTTTGCGACGTTCTAACTGTATGTTTAATCAAATATGTACCATTAGCCGTGTATGATTTATCAAACGAATCCAATGTAGATTTGCTTCCGTCTCCAAAATCCCAGGTATGCGTTGCAGGAGTTCCCGTAACTTTCCATGGGTTTTTGGATACAAAGTGAAACTTGTTACCGTTGAAACATTGAATTTCCTTACTTGGAGATATAGTAGCATCCGGATTTTTGAATACAACTACATTTCGTTGAACAGAGTCCTTGCAACCATAATTTGTTGTAGCTATCAATCTCACCCAAAAACTACCATCTGCGGCAAATGTTTTGTTGGGCACTATTTTAGCATAAGCAGTAGTGTTATCACTAAATACCCAATCGCTTCTATCCGTAAGCTTGCTTCCCTTCGGAGCAGTGCTCACACATTCCAATGTGTAATAATGTCCTTTGAAACACAATGAAGAATCTACTACCTTCATTAATGCTTTAGGCTCCGGAGCAACATACACCTTCGAGAAAATAGTGTCTTTGCATCCCATGTCGGTATTGGTCATTAACTTAATTACATGGAAACCTGTATCTTTGAATTTCACCGGCTTCAAAGTGCCCTGATTGTCGTAGGTTTTACCTTCTACCAACCACTTATCGTCAAATTTACCAAACGGAATAGTGGAGTTATCGTTGAGTTCAAATTCATTCTGCTTGAAACATTGTTTCACAATTTTCGCCCCTATCTCCGTTTTGGTTTTGGGATATACTATATACAATGAATCAAGTGTATCTCTACAAGCATAAGGTGTTTCTGTAATCATGCGTATGTAAAACGTGTCGTACAATCCATAAACGTGTTCTACCATCCGACTATTAACAATTGTATCTTTATTGCCATCCCCGAAACTCCAAAAAGTTGTTCTAATACCCATGGGAGATTCACTACTATCAATTAATGTAGCTTTGGCACTTTGACAGAAATACGGATCTGGAATACTCAACTTCGCGATGGGATAAGGATAAACAACCAAGGCCGTATCTAAAGTATCCCGACATCCTTTTTGCGACTCTACTATATATCTGAGTTTGTTGCGACTCAATGTATCAAAATGATAACTGAAACGTTTATCATTTGAAACTACATTTTTCAAGTTCACAACATCGTTTAAAATCCAAGTACTGCTTTTCCAAGTATCCTTAGTATATACAGATTTATCCGTTAATGAAAAGTAATTTTCTTTGTAACACTGATTGGATGTATCCCAAGAAATTCTCGCTCCGATAGTATCTGCTCTGCGCACATAAGACGAATCAATTGCAATACATTTTGTTGATGTGTCTGTAATTTTAAGCCACACTTTCGAATCGCTACTTATCGTCCTGGTTCGGAGTCGTGTAGAATCATTCCAAACATATAAAAACTTACTACTTGACGGTCCAGCCAAATCTACTTTTAAGGTTTTAGCGCACTGTGTTATGGTATCCGGAAAATTTAAAATCGGACCCGGCTTAACCGAAATAATCTTACTTCGTGTAATGGTGTCATCCTTACCACAATCCGTTTTCACGACCAGCTTCATAAGAGTATAGTAAGTACCTATTTTTGCATACTTATGGGTAACGGAATCTCCCCATTCGCTTGGGGTACCATCTCCATATTCCCATTTTACCGCCTTCACATTTTTGTCTTTGTACTGTGCAACTAGTTTTACCGGCTCACTAGGACACAGACCCTTGCGCACAATTTTTACATCGTATTCCACACTTTCAAACAATGCACCCGCGGAATATGTATAACTTTCATAAGGTCCTGTTCCATAAGCCACAACTATGCTTCCACTATCGCATTGAATGGTGTTCGTGGAAGGATTCGTAACTTGTATTTGCACATACGAAAACTGACCAAAACCGGTTGTCACATCGGTAAAATTCGCAGAATTCACTAGCGTACCGTTGACATAAACAATAGATTTTGCAGCACGAGCAACAAGAATATTCACCCAGTGGTTTTTCATATTACTGGTGGATGCAGTTCCCACCACCGTTTTTAGCAAACGTTGATTGACATCTGGCGACAAGAAAATAGCCGGATCGCCATCGTTACTTCCGCTCCAACCATTACACACACCATTTTTCATGTATTGTGCAACATAAGCTGGCTTACTGGTGCGAATATTTACCGCAGCAGCAGTTGTTTGATGCTGATATATCCACTGTCCTCGTTTTAAAATAGTGGCTGTTAACGTACCATTGATATAAACTTCTGTTGTATCAAAAGCTGCAATAACTTTATAGGCATAACCGTTATTCTGCCGAGCAAACGGCATCAAAACGTAATTTTTTCCCAATGCTTTTGTGGGAAGAACTTGCGTATACAAATGATCTCTTCCATTGATCCCTGAACCGCAATTTCCCTTGGTTACGTGGGAAGAACGAGCGCCCGAAAACACATTGATTTTTCCACAACCATCCACTACTCGAATTCGAGTTCCTGTTAAATCTCCATTTTTCGCACCCGTAGCACTCCAAGAAGTAGCTGCTGGATCCGTATTATTTGTGCCATCCGATGGGTCCGATTGTACTTGGTATATTTGACCGCGTTGCGACAACGTTACTGTAAAAGGAGTTCCTGCTGTTTTACCGCCTTTGGTTCTGTAGGTTGGCGTGATTTCCACTTTTACGTTGTTATCCATTGCAATAATAACAAACTCACTTTCCGCCCATTTCCCTCCGGAAATTCCCGCGTTTGGTGGGAAACTTGCTACAAAGAACTCGGGTGCCGAAGGAATGCTCTCATAAGGTAATACAAAAGTTCCGTCTGAACGATTCAACTCCAAATTCATACAATAAACGTTAATTGGATCTTGGGCAACCAATCGAAGTCCCTTTTTCGAATTCACATCCGACTGATTAAACTCTGATCCAACTGGATAGTAGAAATTTACGTCAACGGAAATTCTGTTAACCACACCTTTCTTAATGTTATAATTTACGGATGAACCAGTTAATCTTGGATTATCCAAGGTAACTTTGGTATCAAACTCCGAGGTTACGAAGATTAAAAGAGTATCAGGATACCCCCCGTTTCTCGTCTCCATTTCCATAAAACTCATGTAAAATGTTTTACCGGTAGAACTAATCTGAGCGTTCGTTTTACCTGCAAAAAGCAACATAAACAAAAGAGTTAAAACAAGTATTGTTTTTTTCATAAAGATATTTTTCAATTCCAATCTATTCACAATTAGTTTGTACAACAATCTCATTGATACCATAACAAAATTGAATCACTCTCAATTTACTCATTTTGAAAATGATACATTTTTTTAAATTGTCCTTTACAAGGACAACAGTATAATGCCAACAAGACAATTAAAAAACGGATTTCGTTGCCTATTATTTTCTACGAAATTAACTTTTTTACAGACCAATTCCGTATTAATTCCTCTACATCCCAATATTGTGAATAAATTAATCGAGTTATTTAGATATAACTCCACTAAAAATCAATTCATTCCCTTCAAAAACAGTGACAAATTGACCAGCGGTGACACTCTTCTGTGTCGAACAAAAAAATACTATCACATCTCCATTTTCTAATTCGAACAATTCACACTCGAACGCCTTTTGTCTGTAACGTATTTGACAAGTGAATATTTTACTTTTGAATGACAATTCATCGAATCCCTTACGGATCCAATGCGCATCTTCTCGCTTTACTTTCACCCCCCTGTAAAACAGGGCCGGATGATTTTCACCTTGTCCTACATAAATATTATTCTTCTCTACATCCGTATTGAGCACAAATAAAGGCAACGGCTTACCTCCTATTTGCAATCCTTTACGCTGTCCACGAGTGTAAAAATGAGCACCACGATGCTCACCCACTTTTGTCCCTAGTATGATATCAAAATCCAACCTTAACTCCGCCAATCGGATCTTTTCATGGGCGTCTATCACCTCTTCTCTCGAAATCGAATGATAGAAATTTTCAACCACATGATCTTTGGCATCAATCTCAATAACATCCCCCAACTTCACTTCCAGCTTCTGCTGTAAAAAATCAGGCAAACTCACCTTCCCAATGAAACACAATCCCTGAGAATCCTTTTTGGCAGCAGTTACCAATCCCACACGCTCCGCAATCTGTCTTACCTCCTTTTTCTCTAACTCACCTATAGGAAACAACGCCTTACTCAATTGGTATTGATTCAGCTGACATAAAAAATAACTCTGATCCTTATTCTCATCCAAACCCCTAAGCAATTGGTATTCTTCATTTCCTATTTCATTTATTACTAACCCTTTGCGTACGTAATGACCAGTTGCAACGAATTCAGCACCCAATTTTAAAGCTTCCTCCAAAAATAAATCAAACTTGATTTCACGATTGCATAACACATCTGGATTGGGTGTTCTTCCAATTTGATATTCGTGAAACATATAATCCACAATCCGCTCTTTGTAAACCACACTCATGTCAATTACCTGAAAGGGAATTCCCAATTGTTCTGCTACGAGCATGGCATCGCGACTATCGTCGATCCAGGGACATTCATCCTCCAAGGTAACAGATGCATCATTCCAATTTCGCATAAACAAACCCACTACGTCATAGCCCTGTTCTTTGAGCAAGTATGCCGCAACAGAACTATCTACACCTCCACTCATTCCAACTATTACTCTACAACCTGTCATTTTATAATATTCTAATTATCGATTGTTTTAGTTCACCAAATCGAGCTAACTTTCTAATCCGAAACGTTTTCTCAATAGCCATTCACTTCCAAAAAATGCTGCTACAATGAACAAATAAATCCACCATTGTTTTAAACTTACTTTTTCTATTTTTTCTTCAATTCTCAATTGATTCAATCGTTTTTTCTGAATCCAATTGACAACCTTATTCTTAAAATCCTCCAATTCTGTCTGGGCATTTTCACTCTTTTTTGCAGTTAAAGGGGTTGATAAAAATTCTCCATTTACATGCTTAGACCATCTTCTGAGAAACTCAAAATCCGATTGTGTTGTTCGTTGTTCAATCGAAAAACTGTTCACCATGATCTTTTTTTCTGCTTTAATGTTGGCTTTGTTTTTGAGGGAAATCATTATCTGTAATACCCCGTCAAATTCTGGCTTAAAACTACCGGCGTACTCATCATTGGATCTAACCAACAATAATTCTTTCGTTTTCCCGTTTTTATAAACAACTTTAGCAGTCAAATCTTCGCGATTTGTTTTATTCCCAGCACCATCCCTTCTAATTACTTTGAATCGACATACCCCACCTAATTGGCATTCATCGTTGGAAGTAATAATTTCAAGCTCCTTGTAACTATCTGAATTACTGCTCAACCATTGTACATTGTTATTTACCCATTGATCAAACATCATTAAACTCTGTAATTTTCGATATTCATTAATTCGGCATCTCCAAATTCCCTCACCCCAAAACCAAAAACTGAATACTTCACTTTGGTTATTGACACTACAAATTGGAAAATCCGTTAATGAATTATTCCAAACTTGAAACATTTGTATAGATTGATTTGAATTGGACTTCAACTTAACGAGAGCGGCAGAAACCCCTCCCCAAATATTTTGAATCTTATTTTTCTGTGAAGAAGATATAGAAGAAACCGAATTAATCATTGAACCCGAATTCACGGATTCAAACAATGTAAAATCCGCATTTGGATAAATTCCAACTGATTGATAATTAACAATTCGAGAAATATTATTAACAGATACTCCAGAATTTTGATTCGCAAAAACCAACGATGCAGGGGTATTTGTAAAAATCCAATACGGCTTTTTCCTCTGTAACACCTGTTCGAATGTTCGTGCATTTTCGATTCCGTGCAACACAAAAACATCGGCTATTGGAAGTTGTTCATTTTCTGATAGAAGTAGTATTTCATTTTGAATGGTAGAACCCAAAGATTCTGCAATAGCTTTTATGTCTGGATGGGGTTTGCCATACACTACTGCTATTTTTTTTCTTCTGTCGATAACTTGTATATTTTGAGCAAGAACATCATTGTATGGATTATTATCCTCTACCGAAATGGATTTAACCTGAATCAAATGCTGACCGAACTCTTTTCCCACGTAATCGAAGGTTACATTGCGTCGACCTCGAACCAATCTATTCGAAGCAACTCGATTATTTTGAGATTCAAGTACTATTTGCTTCGTTTGAATCACTTTACCATTGTCGAGCAATTCCAAACGTATGTTTCTTTGTTTAATGTTTTGGAATTCTACTTCCACTTCCATTTTACTCGAATTACCCAAAAATACCTCAGGATTACATATTAACTGACTAACAGAAACATCCGGAAGAATGGAGCTATCGCCTGTACCAATGATTAATACGGGCTTTTTATTTGTACGTTTTTCGTTTAGGGGACTCGCTCCTGAATTAATAATACCATCGGTCAGAATAATGGAACCCGCAGTGTGAGTACTGACATCCGGATCGGATAAATCCCGAGCCACATCTTGAAATCGCGTTTCACTTCCAATCAAACGGGCAGTTTGGTTTCCATATATGGCAGAATCCAAAGATTCCGCCAACAAGTCTTTACCAAAGGCCACAACCTCTATATCCATTTCATTGTTGAATTCATTTCGAACAATGGAATCCAAAACCGCCAAATACTTTCGGGATTCAACATCACTCGAAGTACTTGCATCGCGATACACCCTTAATTTTGGGCGAACATCTTTGTGAATCTTAAATAATATGTACGGCTTAAATAGCAATAGCAACAGCAAGGTCCATGATATCAATCTAAGTATGAATAATCCTTTTACACGTTGATTATTCAATTTATTCCGATACACCAACCAAGACAAAAAGCCTCCCAATAATAGGGAAGCTGGAATGGCGAACCAAGGAATTTCTATATTCATGTTGGCCTTATCTCAACACAGAGAAGGGCATTGAATTGATGGTTTTACCCGACTTCCATTGGATCCAATACATACCGTTTGGAAGAGCAGTAGTATTTAAAACTCCGGATTGTAAAACAGCGGGTGTTTTTTTACCCGTTACATCAATAACCCATGCTTCATCAATAGACGCATTCGCACTA
>CAZQFZ010000094.1:0-8605 GCA_964592635.1 uncultured Rhizobium sp. | reverse complement strand
TTCCTTATTTGTATAGAAATAATTTTTTTTCAAACGCTTTAAAAATTTTTGATAATTACAAAAGCAGTTCAATATTACAAAAGATAAAATTTAATGAAGGTAATTTTTACTTTGAACAACAGGATTTAAGTGAAATTTTAAAAAACAAAAAGCACCACTACAACGTGGAAGAGAGTAAAATAAACTTTCATCCTGTGGTCGATGAATTCAAGAATAAACTCGTAGAACTATGTAAAAATGAAAAAGTAGTTGTAATTTTTGTTTTTCCACCTACTTTTAGTGAAAACGAATTAAGTGGTCAAATTTATTTTAAAGAAAAATTGGAGAAGAATGGTTTTAGGGTTATTCAATATCCAAAATTTTCAATTCATTTGTTCTCAGATCAGACTCATCTAAATGAAAAGGGATCATTTAAATTCATGTCTATGTTTTCTAAAAGTATAAATGCTCTTTAACAGTTTCGAATTTCTACTTTTCCTTCCCATAGTCTTCGCGCCGTATTGGTTTGTATTTAACAAAAAACTGATATGGCAGAATGCCTTGGTATTGGTTGCGAGTTATTTCTTCTACGGATGGTGGAGTTGGAAGTTCATGGGACTTTTAATGCTGAGTACTCTATTAGATTACACTTATGGATTCAGTGTAGCATCCCCTAACAGAAAGAAAGCGAAGTTTTTCCTTTGGCTAAGTGTTATTAATAATTTGGGAATACTGGGTGTATTTAAGTATTACAACTTTTTTGCAGAACAATTTCAAGCAGGACTCGAACTAATTGGTCTACATACCAACCCAGTAATGCTGAACATTGCGCTTCCTGTGGGAATATCGTTTTACACGTTCCATGGAATGTCGTATGTGTTTGATATTTATCGCGGACAACAAACACCGGTGAAGAACTTTGTGGACTATGCTGTATTTGTGAGTTTCTTTCCGTTGTTGGTCGCAGGTCCCATAGAAAGGGCAAGTCATCTGCTTCCTCAGGTGCAAAAACAGAGAATGTTCAATTACTCCCAAGCAGTTGAAGGATGTAGATTGATGCTTTGGGGAATGTTCAAGAAAGTGGTGATTGCCGACAGTTTAGCTCCCACAGTAGATGCCATCTTCGGAAACTACCAGCACGAAAGCGGGATAACCTTGATCATCGGAGCCATCGCGTTCAGCTTTCAGATTTATGGGGACTTTTCGGGATATTCAGACATAGCATTGGGAACGGCGAAACTGTTCGGATTTGAATTGCTTTCGAATTTTAAATTTCCTTATTTTAGTCGAGACATTGCAGAATTCTGGCGTAGGTGGCACATTTCTTTATCGTCTTGGTTCAGAGACTATTTGTACATCCCCCTCGGCGGATCAAAGTCGGGCAAATGGAAAGCCGTAAGAAACACATTCATCATTTTCTTAGTCAGCGGATTTTGGCACGGAGCCAGTTGGAATTTCATTGCATGGGGATTCATTCATGCCTGCGGATTCTTGCCATTGTTATTATTGAACCGAAACCGCCGCTACACTACAGATGTTGTAGCACAAGACAGAGCATTACCAACATTAAAAGAACTTTTCCAAATGCTGAGTACATTCACCTTTGTAACGATTGCTTGGATCTTTTTTAGGGCTGAAACATTGGGGGATGCGGTAGGGTATATTTTGAGTTGTGGTAAAATAGAATCATTAAATTTTTCCGTGGAGCCAATGATTTGGATTTCTATTTTGTTGATGTTTGTATTGGATTGGATTCAGCGAAAAGACGCAAGAAGTCCCTTGGTTTTTAGAGGTAATTTAGTGAAAAATACTGTATATTTAGTACTCATTCTTTGGGTATTTATGAAGTTTGGTATCCAGGATAAGGCCACATTTATATATTTCCAGTTTTGAGAAAATTTATTCAGAAATTTACCATTTATTTATTTTCATTGAACCTTTTGATTGTATTAATTTCATTCATCCACATTCCCAACCAATACATTTACAAAAAGTTTGAAAACACTCAATATAATAAAATAAATTGGTTTTTACAAAAAATCGAAAATGGTGACTTTAAGAAAATAGAATATAAAGGTGTATTTTTGGGGTCATCAAGGTGTTATTATGGCATCAATGACTCCATATTAGGTAATGATTATTTAAACTTGGGAATGAATACACCCTCGCGTGATATGGATTTGTTTATGTATGAAACGTTTGTGGAGGCAGGCGGAAAAACCGAACAAGTTTACACTGTAATAGGAGGAGAGCAATTGGTATCTTTCGGCATTCATCCATTGATGCCCTATTTGGTCACACCAGGTTGGTTGGTAAAAAATGGTCAATCGATTTTTTCGTTGCATTTTTATAAATATATTTTGGTACGTTCACAGAAAGTTCTGGAAAGTCGTTTTGAATTTCTCTGGAAATCGAGGCAATTTTTGGAATTTAAGCGACCCTTTGGAGTAGGGTATTTAGATAGAATCATATCCAATAAAACACCGAGATCTTATTTTCAGAAGACAAAGAAGATGTACGTTAATCCCAGGGAGGTTACTTTTTACGACGAGTTCAGGCACAATATAGCTTCTCAATGGAGGTTCATTGATAAGTTTAAAGACAGAAAAAAACTACTCATATCATCCTTTCAATCTGACACTCAATACCGTAAAATATCAAATTTGATTAAAGTAAAAGGTGCAATGGTAATTGATTTAAACACACTGCAAGGATTGAATAAAGATTATAAAAACTGGGCAGATCCAGGACATTTAAATAGGCAAGGAGCGATTAGATTTTCAATTGCACTTAAACATCAATTAACCAATCAGTAATTCGTAGTTGAATATCTTGATAATTAATTTGATGTTTAACGTAATGATGTCTACCCACTTGAAAAGTTTCAATGTTTGTCAAAGGATATTTAAAACTCGAAACGGTTTTATGTCCACCCAAAATAAATGCTAAGTTTGCTTTTCCGTGGTCAGTGCCACCGCTATCATTGGTTTCGATACTTCTTCCAAATTCACTGTAAACGAAAACTAGAGTTTCTTCTTGTTTTCCGGATTCCTTCAAATATTTATTTAATGATTTAAGTCCATCAACAACATCTTTGAATAATGGCTCTATTCTCTGTTTTTGATTGGCATGAGTGTCATAGCCGTCTTGGCTAAGATGAATTACTTTAAAAGGCAGGTCCTTCTCTAGGATTTCTTCTACCTGTCTTATTTTTCCTAAAAAATCTTTTCTATCAACCATTTGATTTTCCAATTGCATCGTGTATGCCAATTGGTTAAATTGGTTTTCTATTAATCTTGTCACATAATTTTTTTTGTCGGAATTCTGCTGTAGCCAATTTTCAAGAAGAGGTATATAATTTTGCTTAGGGTCTATTCCTTCAAAAATCAATCCTTGAAAGTGATTTCCATGGTCAAACAAACTGCTGTAGTTATCTAATGTAATTACAGGGTTTATTTTTGGAGATATTCCTTTTAATTTGTTCTCATCACCCAATCTTCCAATCCATCCAGTAGGAATGTTCAATTCACTCCTGCCTTCTTCATATTTAATCAACTCACCCGTTTCCCAATATCTTTCCGCTGTAAAATGAGAGTAACTGATATAATCTTCGAAACCTACATGTGGAATGATATTTAAATTTCCATATTGAATTAAATCAAATAAACCACCAAATTGAGGATGAATTAACCAATCATTTTCATGGTAAATACCTTCTGAATTTAAACGTTGATATAAGAAAGGTCGTTGGGTTTTAAATGCATCATTGTTTTTGGGAGCAATAAAATGATAACCATCCATTCCGCCCATCAATCGAATAATGACTAATCGTTTACCAGAATATTTTTTAGGTTGATTACATGAACTTCCCAATATCATTGAGGCAGCGGCGGAAGCTAAGAACTGCTTTCTATTCATGATGTCCAATATTGAAAACTTGGTGATTCAAGTACTTCTTTGAATGAAGTTGCTCCAACGTTTGTAAAATCTTTCCATGTAAGATTATTCATTTTTAAGACATTGGTTTCTTGGTATTTTATTATGTGATTGTATCTGTAGAGTCTTAGGTGAGGGTTTAATAGTTTATCGATGTTTGATTTTAGTTCAGAGTCAAACGTTTTACTAATTTCTAAATATACCAAAGGTATAAAAATTCTTTTTGGTGTTAAATTATTGAGTAACCATTCTTGTCCCCAAGGCCATCCTTTTACGTTTTTTGGATAGAATGGATTTAATCCCATTTGATTGATGGTATCAAAATTGGTTTTGGTAGTTAAAGTTCTCATGCCACATATACGTTGAATGTTCACCCAAAGATCAATAGGGTTTTTAACCTCATTGATGTTTTCATAGAACCAAGATTGTTCAACTATGAATCTCAAGGTTTTCAAAATATTGAAATTACTTTCTCTCAATATTTTTGAAATTTGATTCACATATTTTTCATTGGGAAACTCTTTGTAAAAATACTTAAGCATTCTCAATGCAATATAATTTGAAGTTTGTGGTTGTTCTAATACGATTCTGTAGGCATCATAGGAATCGAAATTACCCGATTTACCAAAAAAAGATTTTACTCCATCATCGTAAGTTTCGCGATCAATAAACGGCCGATGTGGATACGGAGTTTCGTTAACTCCAGGGTCGATGGTTCTTCGACCTGTAAAGCATCTTGAGAATTCCTCAATATCTGCCTGAGAGTAGCTTCCATCCCCCATGGTAAATATTTCCAAAAGTTCTCTGGGAAAATTCTGATTGGGTGCCCTTTTATGGGAATAATATGCGTTTAAAAACCGCATAGTGCAAGGACTGTCGGAAACTTCACTTAATAAGGAATAAAAGTCTTCGGTTCCATTTTTTCTATATGCATCAAGTAAAAGATGCTGAGCGAATTCATAATTTTTATTTGCAATTGCAATTGGAATGTGTAAATGCCAAAACAACGCAAGTTTTTCTCGAAGTGGATTATCAAGTTCTACCATAGTTGAAATCCAATCAGAAACTTGGGCTTGATGTACCCAGTTTGCACGCCAATTTTCATTTTTAGGAGCTGAGCTATACTTAGGTAGATATTCGTTCGCTGCTTCAAACTTTGGAATTTCTGAAAAAATCCAATCAATTAAGTAATTAAAATCAGTCAATAATTTTGGATGAGCTTCAATCCATTCAATCTTTGGTCCAAAAGCCAACCTATTCAGGAGGTAAATATTTTTAGGATTAATTTTCATTCCATTCCAAAGATAAAAATATTGGATAACTTCGCATAGGTGTATTTAGTAACAGGTTATACTGGATTTTTGGGTAAACAGATTCTTTCTGAATTAGGGAATAATGTTCTCACATTAGGCCGGAATGAAAATTCGGATGTTACATGTGATTTGTCGGAGCAAATCCCTCAGATTGATGTAAATGTAAGACGTGTTATTCATGTTGCAGGTTTGGCTCATAAGGTTCCAAAATCCAAGACAAAAAAGGATGAGTTTTTTCGGGTTAATTTGACGGGAACATTGAATTTACTGAAAGGCTTAGAGGATAAACAAATTGAGCAATTTGTTTTGATTTCATCGGTCTCGGTTTTGGAAGAAGAACCGCGTTCTCCCTACGCACAAAGTAAATTGGAAGCAGAAATTGTAGTGCTTGATTGGTGCAAAAAGAATAATACAAATGCGCTCATTTTGAGACTTCCATTGATTTGGGGTGAAAATGCTCCAGGCAATTTGGGTGCGATGGAGAAAGCAATAAAAAACGGGTACTATTTTGCATTTGGAGAAGGCAATGCGGTGAGAGCCATGGTTGACATTAAGGAGGTTTCCACATTCATTTCACAATTAAAGGGAAATGAGTCAGGGGTGTTTACCTTGGTGAGTTATCATCGATCGTATAAAGAAGTTGAAAGTATATTTGCACAGAAATACAAAAAGAAAATAAAAAGGTTGCCTGGTTGGATGGTGAAAATAGCGGCAAAACTGGGAGACGTTGTTCCTGGATTCCCCATAAATTCTTACAGGTTAAATAAATTGGAGACTTCACTAACTTTTGATGATTCTGATGCACGGAAAGTTTTAGGTTGGGGTAACTTTGAATAAATGAAGGTCAATCTTGTTCTCAATCAGGTTCCGCAGTTGTCAGAGACCTTCTTGGTGACTTGGATGCAGCAGCTGGTGCAAAAAGGATATGAAGTGAGGGTGCTGGTGATTGGCAAATGGATTTTAGACGGAAATGATAAGAAGCGGTATCTAAAAGGAATCAAATATCATTCGAAATTAAATTTATTTATTTATCTCAAGGGTATCTTTCAGAGATCAAGGTTTGAGAGTTATAAATCTGCTTTTAAGGCCCAGTTTTTAAACTTGGGAAATCCAAATTGGGTGCACTTTAGCTATTCGGCCATAGGAGTTGCGTATACTTCCGAAATACCTGTGCTTCAGAAACAAGGCGTTCGATTTATGGTGAGTTGTCGTGGTACGAGCGACAATATAAAGCCCTATATTGTGAAAGGAAGAAAAGAGAAATTGGAGCAGTTGTTTGATTGCATTGATTCGGTTCATTGTGTTTCTCAGGAAATGGCCAATAGAATGATGAGTGATTTTGGATTGGAACCCTTCAAGGCGTTTGTAAATCGACCTGCGATTGATTTGCAGCGATTCACCGTCCAAAGTATCCCCCAAAACACAGAAAAAAAGATCGTCGTTTCAACAGGAAGGTTAGAATATGTCAAAGGGTTTCCATTTGCTTTTTTGGCAATTAAAGAGTTGATTGAAAAGAACATAGATATTGAATACCAAATTGTGGGAGGGGGGAAAGAGATGGAGAACCTTCAATTCAGCATTCAACGTTTGGGTTTAGAAAATGTAGTATTGTTGTTGGGCGCAAAAAGTTCAGCAGAGGTCATTGAGGAAGTTGCTAAAGCAGACGTTTATCTTTCGAGTTCATTGTCTGAAGGGATATCCAACGCGGTCTTAGAAGCCATGGCTTTGGGAGTTCCGGTTGTAAGTACCAATGTGGGCGGAATGAAGGAAGTGGTGATTGACAACGAAACGGGTAAATTGGTTGAACCATATTCATCGTCGGCCATTTCAGCGGCTATTTTGGAGATAATCGATGATGATGAAAAGAGAAAATTAATGATCAAAAACGCCCGTAAATTGATTGAAAACCATTTTCATTTGGGTCGTTTGGGGGAAGTTTTTGATGCAGAATACAGGAGGTTGAATGTTTGAGTTTCTGAAATATATACAGCCTTTATACTATTACCGTTTGGTTTCCAAAATGCCCCATGCGGTACTGTTAAGTAGAGAAGAATTGGACGCAATCGCTACTTTGAATAAGGGAAAGTACAAGAATCCAGACGCTGCAACTATGGATTTGGCCTATCAAGCGTTGCAAGCGGGTTATTTTCCAAAGGGTGATAGAAATGGAATTCAAAATGTAGTCATTAAAAATAGAGAAGATAATTATCGCTTTATATCGCGTCATTTTGGTTCTCAGAAATCGCTCTACGTGCTGTTTTTGAGAATATTGTCTCTAAAGAATCCCATTTTAGAACTTTGGGCGTTTATTCAAGGTCGAGATGTAAAGATAAAGCCCGGTGCGGCAAATGGGGAGTCTTTCAATGAAATTACTTCAAATGAAAGAGTCACTGTAGTTATACCCACATTGAATCGATACGGTTATTTAAAGGATGTATTGGCTGATTTGGAAAAACAGACTCATCAAAATTTTGATGTTAGGGTTTGTGATCAATCGGACGATTTCAACGCTGATTTTTACCAAGGTTGGAAGTTGGATTTACACGTAATTCAACAAAAAGAAAAAGCCCTTTGGAGGGCAAGGAATAGGTGTGTCGAAGAGTCAACGGGCGAGTATTTGTTGTTTTTTGATGATGATTCAAGGGTTGAACCCTCTTGGATTGAGGATCATTTAAAAGTTGGGAGTGGTTTTATAAGTGCTGGAGTAACAGATACTTTGGTTGGGGGTGGATTGGGAAGTAAAAGCGCGCATTGGCATTTAAGTGATGTTTTGGATACAGGAAATGTGTTGATTCATCGGTCGGTGTTTTCCAAAACGGGCCCATTTGATGAGAATTTCGAGAAACTAAGAATGGGTGACGGTGAGTTTGGTTTGCGTTGCTTGCTTAATGGTTTTCCGATTATTTCAAATCCTCTAGCTTCTAGAGTTCATTTAAAAGGTGAAACTGGCGGCCTCCGACAGATGGGGGCTTGGGATGCAATTCATAACATTGGTTTGTTCAAACCTCGTCCAATTCCGAGCTCTTTGTATTTAGCGCGTAAGCATTTTGACACTGAGACGGCCCTCATTTATGGTTTGACACAACTACCAAAAGCGTTGATTCCGTATCAGAATAAAAATAAAGGGATTGGTCGCAATTGGCCTTATCTATTGGGTGCCATTGTTTTGTCACCCATACTGCTTTACACCTTCTTTTTGTCTTGGAGAAAGTCTACAGAGTTGTTAAACAGATTAAAAACTTTGTAAACGGACACTTACAAATCAATTTTGGAACGAAATTTGTAGTAGCAATTCTACCACACCATGGAAATACAATTACAGAGGCTATTTTTAAATTTGCTCGGCAGGAGGTACCTCCCCGTTTGGGCCATTTTAT
>CAZQFZ010000093.1:0-8903 GCA_964592635.1 uncultured Rhizobium sp. | reverse complement strand
GCAGCATTGTAAGCTGGCAAAACCACTATGATTTTTTTTCCGCGAATCATTCAGCTTCAAATTTAGTATAATGTTGCTTTGATTTGTTGATATTTTGAGAAATGGATTATAGGATTTTTTAATAGTTCAAATGTTTGATACAGAAGCTCAAGTGGAATATATCAATTACAGAAGCTCAAGTGGAATATATTAATTACAGAAGCTCAAGTGGAATATATTAATTTTCTGTAAGTGCGATATCCGATACATTGGTCATCATAAGAATATCGATTGAATTTTGAAAGTCGGGGTCAATGTTTATTCCTACACAGTATGCTTTTTGGTCAACATATCGTTTAAAAAGCATGGGTGTTTTTGCTCCACTAGGTTCAATACATTCAATTATTTTATCCATTCGTTTGATATCATCGGGATGGGAATTGTTAAGCCAATCTTCAATTAGAGCGTTGTGTTTTAGTTTTAGGGGATGGAAGGGCTTGAAGTATCGCGCTTTTTCATGATTAGAAAAGTGTTTCCATAAGAATCCGGTGATTAAACGTTTTGAATAATCGTGAAAAGTATTTGGCAGACTCGTTTGTCCAATTAAGTATTTTATCTCGGGGTTATTTTGTACCACCCAATGAATGCCTTGCCACAACATAAATAGTGGAAATGCTTTTTGTTGGTAATCGGGTGCAACGAAAGCCCTTCCCATAACCATTGAGTCGGATAGGATTTCTTCTACACGCTGATTTTGTTCATAGAAGTCGTATAAAATATTGTGATAGTCCGGTTTTTTGTGCAGAATGGGTCCGATGCCTAAGCGGTAAGCTCCAACAAGTTTCTTTGCATCACTATCCCACAGAATTAGATGTTTGAATTCGCGATCATACGAATCTAAATCTCTTGACTTTCCCGATCCTTCGTTTACATTTCTGAATGTAAGTTCCCGCAGACGCCCAATTTCTAAAATAGTATTGGGTGACTCTGATTGTGTTGTCAAATAAACATGGTTGTATCCTTTGGTCAGAATGGCCTCGCCGAGTTGTTTGATTTCTTCTTCAATAATGTTTTGTGGGATTTCTTCAGAAATGGGTTCTAATTCAACGGGAGTTAGTTGTGGAATAAATCTTTTTATGTTGATGGAATTTGTTTTTTTCGACATGAGTCGAATTTTTAATTCCAGGTCGTTAATTGAGTGTTCGTCGGATGCGCGAAATGCTTTTCCAATTACTGAATATATGGGTCTTCGATTTCGTTTTAAGCTTTCTCTTGCAAGCAATGCGTTCTTTAATTCTGGATTGATTCTACTTAATCGATAAAACAAAATGCTGTTTTTTCCACTAATTGCCCAGGGTAGAACCTGGCCTTTATTTTTGAGAATGATTTTTTTTGCTGTTGGATGCCAAAAATTGTCTGAAAAACGTTTGAATATTTGACGACTTGTGTCCACTTCACTGTTGGAGAATAGTACCAAACAATGTCCGCTTTCAAGCCAATCAAGGGCTTGTTTTAATGCAGTGGTGTTTAAGTTAGTTTGCTTTGAATCGGTGTGAATGGCAATAGTGTAATCCTTTAGTACGTCGTTGGGGTAGGTGTCGATATCCACAATAAGTTTGACATCGCGACGTTTTTTTAAAACGGTATCCAAAATGAGCAATCCATCGGGAATTCCGGTAGGATGATTTGCCAAAATAATGAGACTGCCTTCTTTGGGGATTCGTTCAATATGTGTTTGCGATATAAAGTGTTTAACACCGGAGTGAATTTTATATTGAAGTAAAAACTGGTCGATATTTAAATTTCCCCATGCGTCGAATACGCGTTTCGCTTTACGTTCGCCTAACAATTGTGACAATATGGATTTTCGCGTGTTTTGGAGCAACACCTTAGGAGTGGTGTATGTGGGAAATGAAAAAATGCGGGGATTGTTTTTGCTCATTTTGGGGGTGTTAGAAAGTCAGTGTTTTAAAAAAATCGTGGATTGAGTTCGTGGACTTGATTTTTGTTAAACGAAATTTTGAAATGTACATGGAATCGTGAAATTAATTGAAAAAAAATAAAGCCCCCAAAAAATTATATAGAATGGGGCATTGTTTTGATGAAGTTTTATTCATTCAAGAATTCTAAGTTGTTCCATTTCGTAGTTTTTCCATCCGTTTGAAATGTTTAAGTTTGTGGTATCAATTGTTTTGAATTCACTTTGTTTGCCTATTTGAGCTTCATGGTTAATTTGAATTGCTTGTGTTTATGCGTATTTCAAAGAATGTAAAAACCCACAATCCCTAAATAATCTATATAATGACAAAATACTTTAACTATTTTATTAAACCCTGTTTGCTTTTGATTTCATTTTTTTCGTTTAACTGGGTTCAAAGCCAGGCTTTATTGAGATCTAACAATGCGCTTGATTTTGATGGCTTCAATGATGTGGTGGAAGTTTCAATGGATACGGCCCTGGATTTCAGGGGAAGTCAGAATTTTACCTTGGAAGCTTGGGTGTATTGTTATTATTTTAACCAAGAGGCTAAGGATGCTGTAATTCTTTCTTGGTATGATGTACCTAATAATAAGGGGTATTATTTGGCAGCGGGTGGTCCAGGCAGAATATATTTTGGATTGCACAACGACACGGTAGATGCTGAATTGATCTCCGGCAGCAATAGAATTAAAGATAATCAATGGCATCACATTGCTGCAACATACAATAAGAAGCACCTTCGAATTTATGTAGATGGAATTTTAAGAGATTCGATGCAAGATTCTTTGGTTTTTGGTGGTTCGTTTCAAGTGCCTGTTTTGATAGGTGGATTGCAGAACAACACACAAATGTGGAGTGGTAAAATAGATGAAGTTAGAATTTGGGATTATGCAAGAACTTCGGGTGAAGTTTCAGCTTATTTTAACAATCGATTTTGTGGTTTTGATTCAAGATTAAAAGCGTCTTACACGTTCAATCAAGGTAGGGCTGCTTCTTCAAATAGTACACTGAAGAAATTGATTGATTTTTCGGGCTATGGACACGATGGAGTTTTAAAGAATTTTGGATTAAGTGGCACTAATTCCAATTGGACAATTGGATATTCTATGAAGCCAACTGTGATTTCCTCTGTAGATACGGTAATTCGATGCGATCGATACGGGGCGCCTTCGAAGAGAACTACTTTTACTAATTCCGGCACTTATTACGACACCATTTATTCTGTTCGGGGATGTGATTCCGCTATAAAAATAATTTTAACTATTAAAAAATCGACTTATAAAACATTGAATGTTCGTGCTTGCAAGAGTTATACCGTTCCTAGTGGCACAAAAACCTATACCGTATCGGGTATTTATACCGATGTTATTCCCAATTTTGTGGGTTGCGATAGTATTATAACCATCAACTTGAAAGTGGGTAGAGATTCCACCTGGTTTAAATATACCGTTTGTGATCGTTTTGTAACACCCATTCGAAAACGAGAATATTTCAAATCAGGTATCTATTCGGATACTTTGTTGAATGTTTGGGGATGTGATAGCGTGCTCTATTTCGATGTTCTTGTTCTGAAATCCAGCAGATCGAAAACCACACTTTTATTTTGTGATTCTGTGATGATCCCAACCAATAAGAAAGTAGTTAAGAATGCAGGTGTTTATTACGATACCTTGGTAAGTGCCAATCTCTGTGATAGTATTATTGAGTATCAAGTAGTATCCAAACAGTCCTTCAGTTTCTTTAATGATTTTGCTTGCGAATCATACTCGAGTGCAACAGGTAAAGTGTATAAAAAATCGGGTATTTACAAAGATACATTAGTTAATTATAAGGGTTGCGACAGTATAATCACTGTGAATTTGACCATTTATCCTACCACATATGGACAAACTCAGCTGGTAGGCTGTCGAAAAGTGAGGTCACTTTCCAGGAAACGTTGGTATTATACATCGGGAGTGTATTTAGATACCATACTCAATCTGGAAGGTTGTGATAGCGTTGTGAGTCAAACGGTTTCAATTTATGGACTAAAGGATAGTATATTTAGGGTTAACGACACTTTAGAAGTGGCATTTGATCCTTTGTATCAGTATCAATGGTACGAGTGTGGATCTGGATTTACTCCCATTTTGGGTGAGAATAAGCATCGATTCAAACCGCTTTCTTTTGGAGGTTCTTACGCGTGTAAGATCATTTCAGGTAGCTGTGCTGATACTTCCGAATGTTTTTCATACAAATCCGCTTCAATTAAGTCGTATGCGGATCAGCAAATACGTGTTTACCCCAATCCAACTACCGATGGAGTATTGACAGTCGATGTTCCATCTAATGTACGACTATTAAGTTGGAAGTTGTATTCTATTCAAGGGGTCTTTTTAGGATCCGAGGACATGCATTTTTCGCGTCAAGTTTTGGGGGATGTTCAGTTGGATTTGAAAACGATACTGGGTAATTCCTTAGGTGAAAACGGTTTTGTAGTATCACCGAATTTTCGGAATAATGTGCATTGGTATATTTTAGAAGTGCTTTTGTCGAATGGAAGCCGTGCATTTTTTAGAATTGCCTATTGAAGCATTAATTTAGATTTTACGGGAAATGGATGATTACCAAGAAATGGTTTAGAAATAGAAAATCATCTTTTGGTGAATGGAAAAAATGAACAACAACGATAAAACGGTATAGATTAAGAGTATTGATATGATGAAAAACATAATGAAAGTGTTTTGGACCCTTGCTTTGCTACTGATGTCATGGAATTTGGCAGCGCAAAGAATTGCTATGATTGATATTAAAGGTACTGATGAAGAATTTGTTGAGAGATTCAGTAAGGCTGGATTGTCGCTCGTTTCAAAAAAAGACAATAAGATTATTATGCAAGGAGTTTTGAAAGGCGAAATGGTAATGATGAATGTGGATTGTACTCCAATCAGTCATTTTGTTTATAGAGTTACTGTGACTCATAAAACTGAATTTTCATCCCCCAAGAGTAAACAACAATGGAAAGAGGCGAAGATGGCTTACGAATCTAGGAGGGGGGTGCTAGTTAGTAGGTATGGGGAAATTTACAAAGAGGAACGGTATTTTGAAAAACCATATAGAGAGGGTAAAGGAAAAGAATTGAGGGCATTGAGTTTGGGGAAGGGCAAATGGCAAGCCGATTGGGGGGAGATGCAATATTTTCAAAATTTGCGATTAACGATGAGGTTGAATGGTGATGGCCATGTTTTGGTAGAATATTGGGTAAAAGATGCACATTTGAAATTTTTAGAAGAAGATAAACTTACACAGAATCAGTTGTAATTATAATTGAGTGATTAAAAACTATCATAAAGTGATTTAAACGATAGTAAAATGTCACAAAAAAGTCACAGATATCAAATTTGTGTAAAAAAATAGTAATAAAAATGAATTTCAGTCATTAAAAACTATAGTAGTATGATATAGATGGTGTATTTTGCTTGAGTCAAACTGTAAAAAAACATCATTTATGAGAAAAAACTACAAAAAACTATCATTGCTCTCGAGGTGGGCACTGGGCTTACTTGCTGTAGGTTCATTCAACACCATGAAAGCTCAGTTATCGGGTACGGTAACTGTGGGAACCTCTGGAACCTACACGAGTTGGTCGGCCTTGGCAACGGATCTGAACAACAACGGAGTTAATGGTTCATTGACCATTAATGTTACCAGTGATTTGACAGAATCAAACACGGTAACCTTCAATCAACATGCTACCAATGCTACAAGTTCAAGCAGAACCATTACTGTAAACGGAAATGGTTTTCGATTGAGTAGTTCTGCTACCAATGCGGGTATTGTATTAAACGGTATGGATTACATGAAATTTGACCGTTTGGTAGTTCAAAAAACAGGAACTGGAACTGCACAGTTCGGATTTATCTTAACCAATGCTGCGGATTACAATACAATTGAAAGATGTACTATCGAATATACCAATCTTTCAACCGGTACAACAGCAGGTGGGGCTTACATTGCTGTAACCAACAGCACAACGAGCGCAACATTAAACGGATCGACCGTTTATCCTGGTCGATTCAATGTTTTTGATCGCAATTTGTTGAGAACAACCAACACAAGTAGTCCTGGTCCGTCTTATGGAATTATCATTAAAGGTGCTACTTCCATTTTTAGTAGTACGGCATCAGATAATTCAATTACGAACAATGTAATTGAGAATTTCCATTTTCAAGCGATTCACACCAACTATACTAACGGAGATCAAATCTTGAATAATGATATATCTCGTGCTAACTCATTGTTAAACAATGGTGCAACCAGCGTATCGGTAATTTACGCTTATTATACTTATCAAACCAATCGTGCAACTCGTATTAGTTCCAATTACATTCACGACCTTCCATTTAAGGGTGCAACAGCCGGATATTCAAGTACGTTCAACGGTATCAATGCATGGTATAATTATGGAACCAGCACTTCCTATTTCGATATGACCAAAAACCGGTTCGAAAATGTGGTAACTAGTGCAACGAGCTATTATATCTACAGTTGGTATATTTATTGGACCGATATGTCTGGGAATGCAATCGAAAATTGTCGTTCATTAGGTACTTCTGCACATTATGGTTTCTTTACCTATTATGCGTACAACGACCTTATCATGAATGATATGATCTATCGCAACAACTTTACCAAAGGAAGTACGTATTGGAGTTATCATTTTTTTAATAATAAAGTAACATGTAAAAGAAACATTTATAAAAATAATACAACGGCAGATGGTTCTACTGGTATTACATACGGTTTGTACATTTATAAAATGAATAGTACAGCCAATGTTGATGATATCTCTGAAAACGTAATGGATTCAAATATTTTAGGATCTACGGCTTACCTAACTTATTTATTCTATGTTAATGGTTACATCAACAACAATAAAATTACGAATAATCAAATTTTTAATGCAAATAACTCCAATTACAATGGGTATTTGTATTCTTTATTTATTCCCTATTTCTTGAACATGCAATGCAATAACAACTTAATTGCCAATAACTGGGGAGCTTCAGGAATGTTCGGGATATATGGATACTCTTATGTAAGTGGAAGTTTGAGAGTAGAAATGCGTCAGAACACTATTTATGCCGACGTTTCAAAAACACGGAACACATTCAATTACAACTATGGTTTATATATTTTACCTTATTATCATACAGATATTGCAGTAGATGGGAATATAGTTGATATGCAAAACGGATACTATGTTTATCCTGTTTACACCTATTGCTGGAACGGTGCTCAATCTTACAAATCTTGGGATTATAATACTTATTGGATTCGCAATTTCTCGATTCAATTCTGGTATTGCAACAATGGTAACAGCACCGACTACAACGGTTGGAAGAATTTGAACTTTGCTGGTCCAAACGAGAGCTTTTTGAATCCTTCTTGGAAAAATATTTCAAAAGTGGATTATCGTTCGGATGCTTTTGAAACTCAGAATAATGTTCCTCGTTTAACTACAATTTGGCCTATCGGTGCCGGTCCCAATCCAACAGATGTAAACTTGAATCCAAGAAACAAAGTGAGATCAGACCGCGGAGCGGTAGAAAATTTCATGAACTTGGTTGCAGATAAATCCGACTTTACTATTGCCAAAACGGTTTGTGCAGGTAGTGAGTTTACGGCAAATATTTATGTTAAAAACAATTTTGTTGATACCGTTTATGGTTTTGATGTTAGTTTTGGGGCTGTAGGAAATGGTCCTCGTGTTACTCAAAAAGTAAATACGCGAATACTACCTGGAAACACTGCCGAAATTAAAATTGCTGCACCCTTGGCGTTAACGGTTGCTGGGAATTATAAATTAGCTGTATATGTAGATGCGGCGGATGATAACATGTCAGACGATTCCATTTATTTTGAAACAACTGTATTGGAAGCACCCGGCGGGGCAAATTTCTTAACATCATCACCATCAAACACTCAGGCGATTTATCAACGTGCTCGTACTAATGATATAACTATCTTAAATAACCCGGTAGTTTATGACATACCTGCACCAAGAAAATACAGTAATGCCGATTATAGCACTACTCCAACCGGAGATTGGATGGCTGAAATTACAGCATTAACCCCAAGCAGACGTGCAATTAGTGGTGCTAGTATTACACCCCCAACCGCAACTAAAAACATGCTTGTGAACTTCGTAACTGCTGATAAATCTTTGGAAGACTCAATGATTACCTTGGTGTTGCGAATTTATGACCACAATAACGGTTGCGATACATTCATCAGAAGAAATGTATTCATATATCCTTCAATTACACCATTGTTTAATTTCCCATCTCAAATTTGTGAAGGGCAGGATGTATTATTTGAGAATGTTTCTAAAGTAAAGTCTGGTGGAATGGAATTCAAATGGAATTTTGGTACGGGTGTTGCCGCTGATACCACTGATGCACCAGAGCCAGTTTTCTCATTCTCAAAAAGCGGAACATACAAAGTGAAGCTAACTGCGAAAACGATTCCACATTCATTTAAGTTTGATACCATTTTAAATGTTACTGTTAACCCAATTCCAACGGTTTCATTCACTAAGAATAATGCTTGCGAAGGTGATAATTTAGTGTTCAAAAACAATACAGTTCCAAGCACAGCAGTTTTCAATTGGACCTTTGGTGATGGCACTGTTTCATCAACAGCTAATCCAACAAAGAAATACGCTAGAGCTGGTCAGTACACTGTAACCTTAAGAGCTAATTTGAATGGTTGTGTAGCAACTCAAACTAAAAAAGTGTATCAATTTACTCGTCCAAAAGCAGGATACGATAAGATTGAAGGGTCATGCGATAATGATGTATTCGAATTCAACAACAAAACCACAGTTACATCAGGATTGTTCGGTAGCAACTGGAACTTCGATGACAACGGAAACGTTTCAACTGATTTGAGTCCTAAGCAC
>CAZQFZ010000092.1:0-8963 GCA_964592635.1 uncultured Rhizobium sp. | reverse complement strand
GTAAGTGTCATTCTGACGCTTGTAAATCAATGATTCAGCATAGTTTTTAAATAAAAAAAGAGTTATCTTTGCACTTCTTTAATTCAATGGCAGAAATTCAATTCGAAACAAAGCCTGCAACTCAGTTTGAGTTATTTGCGGGTTTAGAGTCTACCTCCCACGAGCAAATCGTATTTTGTCAGGACAATGCAACTGGTTTGAAGGCAATTATTGCCATACACAACACGGTATTGGGTCCTGGTTTAGGTGGAACAAGAATGTGGTATTACGAGCACGAAAAAGATGCAGTAAAAGACGCGTTGAGATTGTCGCGCGGTATGACCTACAAGGCAGCGGTTGCTGGTTTGAACTTAGGGGGTGCGAAAGCGGTAATTATTGGTGATCCCAAAACTCAAAAGAGTGAAGCATTGATGCGCAAATTTGGTCGTTTCGTGAACAACTTGAATGGTAAATACATTACCGCTGAGGACGTAGGAACCACCACTAAGGATATGGAGTATGTGAATATGGAGACGGAGCATGTGGTAGGATTACCCGAGAGCATGGGCGGCGGCGGAGATCCATCTCCTGTAACGGCTTATGGTACGTACATGGGTATCAAAGCTTCCGCAAAGCAAGCATACGGGAGCGATTCTTTAGCAGGTAAAAAAGTAGCTGTTATGGGTATCGGTAAAGTAGGATGGCATTTGTTGGAATACCTACACAAAGAAGGGGTGAAGTTGTTTATTGCTGATATCAATGAATCTATATTAAAACAAGCGGCGGATGCCTTTGGAGCTACTGTAGTATCATTGGGTGAAATCTACAGTTTGGATGTAGATATTTTTGCTCCTTGTGCTTTGGGTGGAATTTTGAATGATCAAACATTGCCACAGTTAAAGTGCAGTGTTATTGCAGGAGCTGCTAATAATCAATTGGAAGATGAAACCATTCACGGTAATATAATCAAAGAAAAAGGCATTGTTTACGCACCGGATTTTGTGATTAACGCGGGTGGATTGATCAATGTGTACTCTGAGTACACTGGTTATGTAAGAGAGCGTGCAATGGCACAAACCGAAAGCATTTACCAAACTATTTTAGATATCAACAAATTGGCTACAGATGCCAATATCAATACCCAAATTGCCGCTATCAAGCATGCAGAAAAGAGAATCAACGACATGATGTTGGTGCATTCTACTTATTAATGGTTAAAATTGATTTACAAATACAAGAAGAGGTCGTTCAGTATTGAACGGCCTTTTTTTTACAATTTCCCGTAATTAAAACTTCCGAATTTGCATTATTTCCTAAAATTACTGGGTGATTTCTGTTACGGCTTTGTGTTTATTTCGTTAACCTGAATTAAATTCGCCTCATGTCTTCGTCATTTTTTAAAGCCCATCGCAATAGCAGTGCTGCATTGACTGCGTTGATGGGTTTATTTCTTCTGTACTTGTGGATTGCAGTTTCTGCAAAATCAGGAGCAGGCGGACAGGATTCTTGGAATCATTACTTATACGCACGCTGGTGTTTTAAACATCCCATGCTTATTTTGGATTTATGGGGGAAACCCTTCTTTACACTATTGGCATGGCCGTTTGCACAAATAGGAATTGGCGGAGTGTACGCACTTAACATGTTCGCCACTCTCGCTACGGCTTGGTTGACCTACTTAATAGGAAGAAAATTGGCCATGCGTAATCCTTGGACGTTGATTATTCTTTTTGGGATGCAGCCCGTTGTTTTCGGAAATTTCTACTCAGCTTTAACCGAGCCTACCAACGCATTGGTTTTGGCATACATCATTTATTTATTTGTATCAGACCACTTCAAATCAGCCGTTGTTATCACTTCCTTTTTACCCCTGCTGCGCACCGAAGGTTTGGTGATCTTGTTTTCGGTTTTGCCCTTTCTGTTGGTTCGGAAACAGTATAGATTATTGCCTTGGTTGCTGACAGGTACTGTGGTTTATTCCATTTTGGCAGCTTTTGTTTCTGGGGATATAGGATACTTTTTCAAAAACAATCCGTACTTTAAATTTGAAAATTCTGAACAAAATTCATTTGATCCAGGACAGGGATCACTTTTTTATTATCTTGAAAACCAGCGACAGATTACTGGGTTTTGGTTGTCTTTGTTGATTTTTATATCTCTCATTTTGATTCTGATTTATTTGTTTCAGCGAATCAAAAAGAAAACACCACACGAGCTCAGTCAGGTGATGGTATGGCTGTTATTGCCCATATATTTTGGATACTTAGTTGCTCATTCATTGATTTGGTATTGGGGAATTTTAGGCTCGCACGGTTTATTTCGTGTATTTATGGTGGTTGCACCCATTGCGGCATTGATTGCTCAGTTTGCAATTCATAAGTTGATGGCACAAGATATTCAGGTGTTGAACCGAATTATCAAAGTAATAACCCTGATCGGTTGTTTCTTGTTGGCCTATCCAGGTGCTCATTTTCCGTATCCTTGGGAGAATAAAACCAGCATAGATGAGTATCCAGGCAACCCTCAACTTGATCAAGCCATTGAATGGATTCATAAAAACGGTTGGGAAAAATATCCTATTGTTCATCAGATTCCCGAATTGAACGTAAAAATGAACTTGGATCCCTTCGTGGAGGGAGATGATTTATCGAAATACTCCACTTTTTATATCTGGTCTATCAATAAAATGGATCCTGAGAAAGATTGGTTACCGGATTCATCCGTTGTTATTTGGGATAATTTTCATGCTAGAAGAGACGCGCCAATGACCTTAGAAGAGATGAGACGGTTAAAGAATTATAAGGAATTAGCTTATTTTCCGGCCGACCTCAATAAGACCGGTAATCCGAACGATACCATTTACGATGTACGTGTTTACATGAAATTGAGGTAGTAAATTCCCCAATTACTAATTGCTTAGATGCAGAATTACTTTAAATTACAGTTCTACCTGAAATGCAGGATTAAGCTGAATTCAAAACGAAAATGCGGATTTAGTTAAAACGCGGAACTCACTGAAATGCAGAATTAAAATCCAGCTTTTTTGAGATCTCGTAAGCGCAACTGAACTTTGACTTGCCCGTTGTAATGATTTTCTTCAATGCAATAACAAGCATCGAAAATCTGACCGTTGGATACGACGTGAATTTGATCTGACAATCCAAATCCAATACCGTCGATATAATGCCGGTTGTTCAATTGTACTTGCAGTTTCAAATGTCGATCTTTCAACACACGAACCGAGTTATTGGATTTCAATCCGGCTGACTTAAAAATGGGTACGGTATTTCCCGGGCCGAAGGGAGCCATTTGTGAAATCAAGTCCATCATTTTTTTGTTGATTTCGTTGATGTTTAATTCAGCATCGTATTCGACTTCCGGGGTGAGTGAGTTTTCTGTAATGGATTCAGCAACAACTCGTTCAAACATTTCTTTAAATGCTTCGAAGTTCTCCAATTTAACGGATAAACCGGCTGCGTATTTATGTCCCCCAAATTGCTCAACAAATTCTGAACACTGAGTAATGGCCTCGTGGATATCAAAATTCTTAACACTACGAGCTGAACCCGTAAGCATTCCATCGTTTAGTGAAAATACAATGGTGGGTTTGTAATATTGCTCAACCATTCTTGATGCAACAATACCAATTACCCCTTTGTGCCATTGTTCACCCATGAGAATAATGGAACGATTTTGGTTAAATTGGGGATCGTTATCAATGATATTAACAGCTACATCGGTAATTCCGGTGTCGATATCTTTACGTTCTTCGTTTCGGTCGTTCAAGATTCGGGAAAGCTGACGGGCGGTGGTGTATTCGGTTTCAATAAGAACACGCACGGCTGCTTTGGCATCGGATATTCTTCCTGCGGCATTGATTTTAGGACCGATTCCAAAAATGATATCTTGTATGGTGAATTTCGCTTTGGGTGCAGAACCTTCAATTAAAGATTGGAGCCCAATGGAAGGATTTTCATTCAATTTTTTCAAACCATGAAAGGCGAGTATGCGATTTTCACCTTGCATATCTACCATATCTGCTGCAATGCTAACTGCCACTAAATCAATGTATTCCATGATTTTTTCCTCGGCAAATCCTTCTTTTTTGGAATAAGCTTGGATCAATTTAAACCCAATACCGGCGCCTGAAAGTTCTTTGTAAGGATAGGTGCAATCAAATTGTTTTGGGTTTAAAATGGCTTTAGCATTGGGCACAGTTGCACCGGGAAGGTGATGGTCGCAAATAATAAAATCAACACCTAAACTGTTGGCATAATCGATTAATTCGTGGGAACGAATTCCACAATCCAATGCAATAATGAGGGTAAATCCATTTTCTTTTGCATATTCGATTCCCATTTTACTAATTCCGTAACCTTCTTTATAACGGTCGGGTATGTAGTATTCAATATTCTGATTGAGGGTTTTGAAATAAGAGTAAACAATGCTCACAGCAGTGGTACCGTCAACGTCGTAATCTCCATAAATCAGCATTCCTTCTTGGTTAGAAATGGCTTGTTTTATTCGCTGGATAGCCAAATCCATGTCTTTCATCAAGAATGGATCATGCAAATCGGAGAGCGAAGGTCTAAAATAACTCTTGGCTTTTTCGAAAGAATCAATTCCGCGTTGCACTAAGATTTGTGCAATAATGGGGTTTACGTTGATTTCTGCGGAAAGACGAGCCACAATTTCGGGGTTGGGTAAAGGTTTTGCAGTCCATCGAATTTCCATAGGAATTGCAAAATTCGTCATTTTTTAACGCAATCTAAAATCTTAATTGACAAATTTTTAATTATATTTGTTTCATATGTGTAAAATCCTAAAATCCATTTGGTTAACCGTATTTGCGATTGGAATGATCGACGGTAATTCACAGATTTCAATTGGAAGTTCTTCCATGCCAATTGCCGGTGATACATTTTGGGTATCGGACTTCATAAGCACGGATATTACATCGGATTTTAATAAGGGTGGAGCTAATCAGCAATGGGATTTTTCTGGAATTGAACCGGTTGATCAACGCAAGTTGGAATTTTTCTCAGCAAACAAAACACCTTATGCGTTCTACTTTTTTAATCAAATTGGCCAGAAAACAGCCGATTCCCTCGGTGGCGGTCCAATCATGTTCTCCAATATTTACAGTTTTTTCTCAAAATCCATCAGTTCATACAAGGCTTCAGGAATTGGTTACAGTGTTTCTGGTTTCCCCTTGGCAGCTAAAAATACAGACGAAGACGAAATTTACATCTTTCCGCTAAACTATAACGATACAGATGTTACCACATTCACCTTCGAATTTTCTATTCCTGGTCAAGATATTTTTAAATACAAACAAGCAGGTAAACGCACCAATATCGTTGATGCTTGGGGAAGTTTGAAAACACCATATGCTACTTATCCATCTACACTTAGAGTTAAAACCATAGTAGAAGGAGTAGATACCATTGAAGTTCAGGGTTTTAAAACGCCTTTGCCTAGAAAAGATATCATTTACCGTTGGTTAACAACAACACAACGCAATCCAGTTATGGAAATTACTCTAACAGAGTTTGGAGGTCAAACAGTACCTCAATCTGCCTATTATTTGGACAAACGTAGAGCAACCAATTCCATTGTGCATAAAGATCCTACATTGTTCTCAGTGTATCCAAATCCAGTAGAAAATCAACTATTTGTGAAAAGCAATTTTTATACAATTATTCCCTACCAAATGCCAAAATCGGTTAGAGTTTTTTCGATAAATAGTGCTGAAATTCAGCAAATTGAATTCAATTCAGACCCTGTTTCCGGTGGCTACTATGATGTGAGTTCGCTCAAAAAAGGAATGTATTTGGTTGAATTGCCTGGTGGACTGTACAAAATTGTAAAGTGACAAATGTCATTTCTGTTGTGAGAGGTTTTTAGTACCTTCGTCCCGTTATTGCCCAATTAATTTCAACATTACCAAATTAACCCAAAATTATACAGTTGTGAAAATTGCGATTATTAAAGAACGCCGTAGTGGCGAAAATCGCGTATCTATGAGCCCACAAGTTGCTGCTAACTTGATTAAAATGGGTTTCGAAGTGTGGGTGGAATCTGAAGCCGGTGTCGGTGCACATTTTTCCAATAACCAATACTCCGAAGCCGGTGCTTTAATTAAGTCGCTCAGTGAACTCAAAGATGCCGATGTTTTTGTTCAAATTAACCCTCCATCCCCCGAAATCATTGGGGAAATTCCCGAGGGGAAAATTTGGATTTCCAGTGTTTACCATCGTTCAAATACCGAACTTACGGAAAAATTAAATGCTAAAAAGTGGACGGTGTTATCGTTAGATGCAATACCACGCATTTCTCGTGCACAAAGCATGGACGTGTTAAGTTCACAAGCGAATTTAGCCGGATATCGCGCCGTAATTGAAGGTGCGTATCATTTAGATAAAATATTTCCTTTGTTGATGACAGCCGCAGGAACAGTTACCCCAGCAAAAGTGTTAATCTTCGGTGTTGGTGTTGCCGGTTTACAAGCCATCGCAACTGCTAAACGATTGGGAGCGGTGGTAGAGGCTACCGATGTTCGTCCCGAAACCAAAGAACAAGTGCAATCTTTAGGCGGTAAGTTTATTGAAGTTAAAGGCATTGAAGTAGGAAGTGAAGGTGGCTACGCAAAAGAAGCCAGCGATGAATACCGCGCAGCTCAGCGCGAAGCGGTGAACAAAAGCTTAGCTCAGGCGGATTTAGTAATAACTACGGCATTGGTGCCTGGTAGAAAGGCTCCAGTTTTAATCGATGATGAACAATTGTCATTGATGAAAAGCGGTTCTATAATTATAGACATGGCTGCCGAGCAAGGTGGAAACTGTACCCAAACTAAACCCCATGAAATTCATGTAGTTAACGGTGTCAAAATCATCGGATCGGTTAATTTATCGTCGGAATTGTCTGCAAATGCTAGTGAGTTGTTTGCTCGAAATATTTGGGAACTTTTGAAATTGATTGGTCCCAAAGGTGAAATTGTTTTGGATAGAAACGATGAAATTGTACAAGGTTGTTTAATCTCTCATCAAGGGGAATTGTTGCACAAAAACTAATGTCTAACTCATTATGAATCAAATTTTAGCATTTATAGGCGAAAACATCACCTTCATCTATTTAATTGGGTTGATGATTTTCGTGGGAATTGAGTTGATTTCTCACGTTCCCAGCGTACTTCATACACCGTTGATGAGCGGCGCGAATGCCATTCACGGCGTAGTTCTAATTGGGGCTATTATCGTTTTAGGACATTCACCTTCCGATGATTATTTTTCTTTAATCGTTGGATTTGTAGGTGTATTTGTTGGAACACTGAATGTAATTGGTGGCTTCGTTGTTACCGATCGAATGTTGGAAATGTTTAAAAAGAAACCTAAAAAATAAATTTAAAGAAACGTAAAATGGAACATTTATTAGAAATCGCCTATTTAATCGGATCCTTTGGATTTATTATAGGTTTGAAATTAATGGGACAACCGGATTCGGCGCGTAAAGGAAATCTGATTGCTGCATTTGGTATGGCTGTGGCCGTAATAGCAACCTTGTTTTTAGATCATAAAGGATTTCATATCATTGGAAACCTAGGCTATATCGTTGGAGCAATTTTGTTAGGAACCGTAGTAGGTACTTTGATGGCAAAACGTGTTCAGATGACCGCTATGCCCGAAATGGTATCCCTATTTAACGGAATGGGTGGCTTAGCTGCAGCTCTTATTTCCATCATTGAGTGGCAACACGTGGAAGTAGGTATTGCTCTAGGTAAGTTTATTCCCATTATCGCTGGCTTAATTATTGGTACCGTTTCTTTCGTGGGAAGTATGGTTGCTTGGGGTAAATTGAACGGTAAAATCGGAGATTTTCGTTTTCCGGGACAACAATACATCAATGCAATTGTGCTTCTATTCATCATTGCCGCTTCGGTATTTACGTACTTAGCTGCTGATTCAGGTGGGGGAGGCGCATCCATGATCCAATTCTACATTACCATGGCCATTGCGGTGGTTTACGGCTTATTGTTTGTTTTCCCAATTGGTGGTGCAGACATGCCTGTGGTAATTTCATTGTTGAATTCGTTTACGGGTGTCGCTGCTGCTTGTGGAGGTTTCTTGTACGATAACAATGTAATGCTTATGGGCGGTGTTTTGGTTGGTTCCGCAGGAACAATTTTAACGGTTGTAATGTGTAAAGCCATGAATCGTTCGTTGACCAACGTATTGATTGGTATGGTGGGTTCCGGGGGAAGTTCTTCTGGTTCTACTTCAAGCGGTGGTACGGTTAGAGAAGTTCAGGCAACCGACGTAGCCATCATGATGAAATATGCCTCCAAAGTGATTATTGTGCCTGGATACGGTTTGGCAGTTGCTCAAGCTCAACACGTTTGTCATGAATTGGAAAACATGTTAGCTGAAGAAGGTGTAGATGTGAAATATGCCATTCACCCAGTTGCAGGTCGTATGCCCGGTCACATGAATGTATTACTTGCTGAAAGTAATGTAGAGTACGACAAATTAATCGAAATGGAACACATCAACCCGGAGTTTACCACAACCGATGTGGTTTTAGTGGTTGGTGCGAATGATGTGGTTAATCCAGCTGCTAAAAACGATCCTGCCAGTCCGATTTACGGAATGCCCATTTTGGATGTAGATCAATCAAAACAAATTGTGGTGTTAAAACGAAGTATGAAATCGGGTTATGCCGGAATTGAGAATGATTTATTTTTCGATCCCAAATGCGGAATGTTATTTGGTGATGCAAAAGACAGTTTGCAAAAATTAGTAAACGAATTAAAGTCCGTTTAAAATTAGATTTGAAAATATCCCAAAGCGCTTCTACTTAATTCACTTTAGTGGTGGCGCTTCATTCAAACGATTCATTTAAGGAATACATTTCTTCTAGAATTTCTTCAATTTGACTCCAATCAGAAACGGGTTCTAGACAGCGGTTTCCTACACATAAATAGAAGC
>CAZQFZ010000091.1:5599-9033 GCA_964592635.1 uncultured Rhizobium sp. | reverse complement strand
AATATATGATAAAAAAAGTTTTGATTGTTGTTGGTGTATTGGTTGCACTGTTGTTAGGAGTATTTGCATTTTTTGGTGGATTCGCATCTACCCATGTTCGTTTGCAAGAACAAAAAGGATACGTTGTGGTAGGTAAAAATCATACAGGCCCCTACAAAAATATCGGTAATGTATTTGAGCAGGTGAGAAAAGTAAAAGGAGCCACAACTTGGGATTCCAGCGTTTTTGTTGGAATCTATTTCGATGATCCTAAAACTGTTGCCGAAAAGGATTTAAAGAGTTTTGCAGGATTTACCGTTCCTAACAAAGAATTGGCTATTGAATTTTGCAAAAACAATCCAGGTTTTAGTATTCAGGAAATTGCAAAAGGACAATCGTATGTTTGTGATTTGAAAACATCCAACTCGTCTCTTTCTATGATGATTGCGGCTATGAAAGCATATCCTGCTTTGGGTGAAGCTGCAAAAGGTTTAGTTAGTGGAAAAAAGGTAACTCATATGTACGAATTGTACATGGACGGTTATACCCGATTTGTGATGCAATTCGAATAGTTTTTCATTGAGTAATTAAATTTTGGTACTTGACTGTATTTCAATGCAATAAAATTCTTTTATATTAGGATTTAATAAATAAATAATTAATATTTGATATTAGTTAATTATTTACCTATGAAAAGAATATTACCCATTATTATTTCTGTATGCATTGGAATACAGTCATTTGCGCAGAGTACTGCCTTGCATTTAGATGGAGTGAACGATTATGTGAGCATCTCCAATAAAAGTAGTTTAAATGGACCATCAAAAATCACCATCGAATCTTGGGTGTACGTTGATAATTTTAACAGCTCGCCTTGTGGCGATTGCGCACCCGTAGTGTGGCATCAAGATAATGCCTATCGATTCGGTACCGGTAATGCTCAAGGTATTCATTTTACCTTGGCAGGAAGTTCAGGAAATCAATCCCTTAACATTTCAAGTGCCCTGAAGTCAAATACATGGCATCATATTGCCGGGACTTTCGATGGTAGTAAAATGCGGGTGTACGTTGATGGGGTTTTAAAGGATTCTACCAATACTTTATTCACTTCCATTGCTTACAAATCTACCAGCACCGCAGTTTGGATTGGCGATCCAGTTACCGGTTACGGAGGAATTTTGGAAGAAACCAGAATTTGGGATTATGCCCGAAATTCAGCCCAAATTAAGGATGGAATGTATAGAAAATACCCCGACAATGAATCTGGATTAGTGCTTCAACTGAGTTATGAGGATGGAGTACCATATAAAAACAATTCATCGATTACCGGTGTTGTTGACAATACACTGAATGCCAATGATGGTGTGTTGAACAATTTCTATTTAGACGATTCTACCTCTAACTTTGTCTTGGGAAGATCTTATTGCGATACCACCGTGTATGCTTCCATGAAACTGTGGGTTTGCGACAAATATACAGCTCCATCAAAGAAATGGTCCACCACAGTTTCTGGTAAATTCAAGGACACCATCATGTCTTACCGAGGTTGCGATTCGGTGATTAGCATCGAAGTCAATATCAAAAAATCAACGGGTTCTATTCTCTATTTTGCGAAGTGTGATTCCATACAGTCACCAACTATTCCAAATCTGTATTATAAGAAAAGCGGCAAATACATGGAAAGAATCAAGAATGCTGCCGGTTGTGATAGCTTGATTACCGTAAACGTTCTCATTACCAAACCCTCCTACACAGAGTATTCGTATTCCAATTGCTATAGTGTTACCTTGAAAAATGGCAAAACCGTAACCAAGTCTGGGATTTATATCGATTCTTTCTTGGGTTTCGGGGGATGTGATAGCGTAATCGTTCACAAGGTTACGGTTAAAGAGCGCACTTTCGCCAAGCAAAATTTGGGAATTTGCAGGTTTGTAGTGTGTCCCACAAACAAAGACAAAATCTTCAAAAAAGTAGGGGTGTACTATGATACCATTAACAACAAAGCAGGTTGCGATTCGGTTATTGAATACACTGTTAAATCCAGTTCAACCAATGGCTTCATAAAAGTAGTTTCATGCTCTCAATACAGCAGTCCATCAGGAACATACACATGGAAATCATCTGGAAAATACAACGACACGTTGATCGGTGGTAACAAAGCGGGTTGCGATAGTTTTATAACCATTGATCTTACCATTATAAAAACGGTAAATACGAATTTGAATCCTATTGGATGCGGAGTATATGTATCGCCATTGGGCAAGAAAATTTACTCTTCGGGTACATATAACGAAACTCTGAAGTCGAGTTTGGGTTGTGATAGTATCAAATACACGTTAAATGTAAATATTGTAAGTGTAAATGTAAAAGTAACGCGCGATTGGAATACCCTCAGCTCATCGGCAACTTCGGCATCTTACCGTTGGTTGGATTGCAAGAATTCCATGTCGTTCATTTCAGGTCAAACCAATCAGCAATTTCAGCCATCCACTTCTGGTCAATTTGCCGTGGAAGTAACGCAAAATGGTTGTATTGACACTTCTGAGTGTTTGACCTTTGCTTGGACCGGAGTTGAACGTGCTCAAAAGGCCAAACTCAAACTTATACCCAATCCGAATTCGGGTAATTTTAAATTGGAGTGGGATCCGGCTTTGGAAAATGTCCAAATCCAAGTGGTTGATTATAAGGGAAGTACTGTATGGGAAACATCGGATATAAAGTTCAATTCGAAGTACATGGAATTAAATTTAATTTCTGGTGTGTATTTTATACGTTTGAATTCCAACCAAGGTACATGGATTCAGAAGATGCAAGTTGAATAATCCTCTTGGCAGTAGTTTGTAGAGTTGCAGTGGGTGCCAATTTATTTAACAGGGGGGCCGACTGCAACTTTTCTATGTAATCCGTAGATGATAACCGGACATTTTATATAGTTGGCATGGTTTTTGATATCGTTCCTTGATTTTAGATTTGACAAGGAGATGAAAAAACTGGTGTTGATTTTGGTACTTACTTTAGGGATTGTGTGTGATAGCTTCAGTCAAATGGCCATTTCTGGAGGAATATTTGCCGAAAACCCAGCTCGTTATAACGGGCGTATGGTTACAATTAAAAATGTTCGATTAAACTTAAGTGCTCAAAATCGCAGCGTTGGGGTCTCTAGTGTAGGTCCAGCTGGCAGCGGTCTCATTCCACAGGGTAGCAGCGCAGTTGCTGCAACAACGCCATCCTGTTTGCCTCCTAAAGGATTCAATCAAGTGGATATTGTCTTTATTGAAAAACCAGATTATCGAGGTTGCTTTTTTATGTCGGAAGCTCTTTATAATCAGTGTAAGAAAGAAGTTAAAGGGAAAACCTCGGTAGATGTTCAAATTACATTCCGAGGCGATAATCGCACGGGTTTCAATATTGAATCCTACCGACTGCTTCCGTAGAATTTGTGCATCGCAGTGAAT
>CAZQFZ010000091.1:0-5499 GCA_964592635.1 uncultured Rhizobium sp. | reverse complement strand
TTTCAATATTGAATCCTACCGACTGCTTCCGTAGAATTTGTGCATCGCAGTGAATATACTGAAGTAAATCAATTCATAGTTATTTCAATTGACTGCTTCCGTAGAATTTGTGCATCGCAGTGAATGTACTGAAGTAAATCAATTCATAGTCATTTCAATTGCCTGCTTCCATAGAATTTGTGCATCGCAGTGAATGTACTGAAGTAAATCAATTCATAGTCATTTCAATTGCCTGCTTCCGTAGAATTTGTGCATTGCAAAGACATGCGGAAAGCTAATACAGGAAAGAAAAATAAAAAACAATCCAGTCATTCCGGGGGAATGCCAGAAGTTGAAATAGTAAAAACCTCCCAGCATCATGTAAGCACCCATGCTAAAAGGCAGTGCAAGTTTGTAAAGTTCTGCAACCGAAGATTTGTATTCCCTCAAAATATCCAAAGCACTTTTTATGCTGTGACTGAAAACAAAATACAATCCAAATCCCTCCAAAAGCGATAGTTTTAATGCCAAGAACATCCAGATAATTTCCCAGAGTCGATCAATACCTCGATGCAGTTGGCAAAATATTAAAACTCCTGCCGAAACGTAAAACGCCCCTTGAAAATTAAAATCTATGGTCTTTACTGACATTTGTTGAAGAATTTTATTGAGTTCCTCTGGGTGCGAAAAGAGGAAAAATCCCAGAACCGATAGTCCCCAAAAAAAACTAACGAAACTAAAATGATTGAATTCAGTTTCACCGAAATGCCATGCGGAGTACAGCAAGAATACCCCGATCGCGATGTTCGGATTTATCCACCAAATTACGCCCATGAACCCCATTTTTAATAAGTAATTTGTTATAAATGAAGGTGTTATATTTGCTGATTTGTTTTCGCTATTCAATAAATGGTCCACTGCGCCGTGTGGAATTCCTACAATTAGCAGTCCCAATAAAAGTACTCCTAAGCCCAATTCATTGATTTGAAATAGGTTGAAAACATAGAGTAGGATCGTGATGAGCAGGGGAAGGAGAGATTTCCAAGGAATTCGGTACAAAATATCGCGGAATGCGGCCGTTAAAAAGGGTACTAGGGGCAAACTGAAGAGTAGTTTGATTTCCTGAATGCCTCGGGACTCCTCTCTTAGAAAAGTGATGACTTCCGCAATGGAATTGGATTGAAATAAGGATTCAAAAATCGATTTCCCTTTTTGGGGATGTTGGTTCAGTATGGAGAGCAGAAGTCGGTCGTAAAATCCAAACCGGGATTTGGTTTCGGTTAGATAATCATTGGATTTTTGGGTGAATTTGTATCGAATCGACTCCTTTTTTGGTGGATTTGTAAGTTTCTGCCCAATTTTTATGGCGTGGTTTGCACTTTTTAAGAACGAATATCCAGTACTTGGTTTGATGTTGCCTGCGCGCGCACCTGTTTGGAAGTAAAATGGATGCTGGATTCCGTGTTTTATGCTGCTTGTAGCCATGGGAATTATCCCTGTTTCGTGAGCAGATATGCTGAATTTACCGAACTTTTTATTGATCTCACGCTCTAAAATGGATTCGGCTTGTTTTTGGGTAATTGGATTTTGATGAAATGCGGTAATTTCCACCAGTGCTTGGTTTTCCTTGAAGGGAAGAATGTAAAGGAATTGCGTAGAGTTATTTTGTGGGATGGAAAAATCCATCATTACAAATGAATGAGTTTCAAATACGGGATTTTCGGTTTCAATGGTCCAGCCATAGAAACTTTGAAGCATAAATACTTCATTTTTATTCGGAGAATTAAATTGCGGAGGACGACTGTCGAATATTACTGGAGTTTGTATCCATGAATTGTCTGTATGAATTATGAGTGAATTCGAGGAGTTGCTGTGTGGTGTTATTGGGTTATTGGAAATGGTAATTTGCTCATTAGCAACTAATTCATGAAAGTATTGAACGTGGTATTGCTTTATTTCGAATTTCGTGGCTTCGTATAAATCAATTCCTGAAATGTGGTAATATGTGTAAGGGTGAATAGATTCTTGAATTTTGAATCCAGCGGTGGCGTATTCCCATTGTTTGGAAATCAGATGGTTAAGATTTAGTTGGCTGATTTCTTTTTCGGTGCTCCAAAAGCAGAATGTTCGATCGTTGGATTGCTTAGAATCTGGTTCAAAAATGGCAATTCGTTTTTGTTGAAGTTGACCGTTTCGAGATAAATGCAAAAAAAGCAATGAATTTGCGGCACCCATCCCAATGAAAACCAAATCAAATTTATCCGGGTGTAAGTTTTTGGTTTTCATTGATTTTAAATAACCAATTACGATCCAAAAAAGTTTTAGCTGAGTAATTAGAATTGATTGTGGTGGTAAATAGTACGATCCAAAAAAGTTTTAGCTGAGTAATTAGAATTGATTGTGGTGGTAAATAGTACGATCCAAAAAAGTTTGGCCAGGATTTCAATCCCCCGAAAAAGGAAAAATTACAATCCGTTAATCCAGTGGAGTTCCGCTTGTTTGGAGATTATAAACGGATGATTTATAGTTTGATCGTTGGGAAGATTTGAAATAGATTTTTTGTATTTCGCAATCAAATCGGAATTGTTAGTAATTCCCAAATATAGATTAGAAAGTATGAGAATTCGTTGATATACGATTTGATCTATATCGGAAGTGTTATTGGATATTGAGTTTTTATAAGCAATCAACTTTGATTGCAATAGTGTTTCGTAACCGGGAATTTTACAAAGCATTTCAATTAAAATAGCATAATCTGAGGGGAGCTGAGTACGCTTAGAAACGGAATCCATCAGCTCTATGGTATGGGATAAATTTTCGTTTGTGGAATACTGTGTGTTGCTCAATGCACCTAAAAATTCATAAATTGAAACATTTCGAGCAATGGGATTTACCCACTGGTTGTATTTAAAGTCGTAACCCAATTTATTGCAATCAGTAGAGCTTATTTTGATTTGCTTTATTCTTTCATCCAAAGAGGGATGGCTGCTGTTTAAATTTTCGGGGTCATTGTACACATGTGCATACCAGCCTTGAATCAAATCGTTTTGTTTTTTTAGGGATTGAAACATTTTTAAGGCATAACATTCGCTGATACCAGTGAATTTGAGGAAATCGAGGGCAATTTTATCGGCTTGTGCTTCCAATTGTCGGGAATAATTATTACTCCAAATCCGTTGAATATGGGTCCATAAATCTTTTTGTTGGTTATAGGTTAGCGTAATGCCTTGTTGGTGCTTTTCCATTAATTCCTTAAAATATTGGCTGTATTGCTTTTCAATTGTCTCCATGTTGTAGATTTCTGCCGAGAGAGAATGTCCTAAAACAATATGGCTCACTTCATGTGCGAGTACACAAATAAGTTCATTTTCAGACGACATAATGGCAAGCATACCACTGCTAATTACGATGGTTCCATCGGCAAAAGCATAAGCATTAGGTTCGATGGATTGATATAATTTGATTCTGAAAAGGATATTTCTACCGTCTTGGATTTTTTTGGGAACTAGTCGATTGAGTAATCCGCTCAAATAAGCTTGATTGTAGGGTTCTACATTTGTTTCATAAAATTTGCCCCAATTGCTGGCTTGAATTTTTCGTAGTAATTCATTGCGTTTGATAATTTGATCTTTGGGAGTTTGCAAATCCTGAAGATAGAGGCCGGCTTGCATGGCTTTTAGTACCCAAAATGCATTCAGATTGGCAGGTTGAACTTCGGCGTATGGGAATGTGGACATGGGCACCAGGATCTCGGAGTCCTGCTGATTTGGTCTTACACAAACGGCATAAGAAGGCAGCTCATCATCGTTGTAAACAATTTCAAATACGCGTACATTTTTTGATGTTGCTTTCCATTGTTGTTGCAGGTGATTGGATAGAACAAGATCGGCGTGAATATAATAGGGTTTAAATAATTGCGCGATTGAATTTTGGTAGCAAAAAATAGACATCAGAGTCAAACCAAAACGAAGAGATAATTTCATAAAATTCAAAATTAACCAATATAGGATTTGTTTTCAATTAATAATAAAACAATAGAAAATGTTTGTTTTGAACCATTATTTTGGTAATTTATCCAGAATTCATGTTTTAAGGTTGTAGTATTATGCGCAAAATTTGGTTTCTGTCGGCAATTGCTTTCATTGTTTATGAATGGCTTCGGGTGTATTTCATAATGCCTATGCCAGGCAGTCAAAAAGTAAACTCGTTGGAATGGGCATTTGGATTGTACCTATATCGATGGGTGATTCGAGTGTTATTCATTGTTTTGATTGCGGTCTTTTTTACGCGTGTATGGCCGAGATTCAGAATTAGCAGTTTGATGTTGCTGATTTTAATTGCTGTGTCGACCTATATGACCAACTTCCCCATGAGTGCCGATACGATGTTTTTAACCATGAACACTACTCTTTGGGAAAAATCAGAACGAAATAAGATAGAATCCGATCGATTGGTTTTAGGGGTAGAGCAAAACGGCATATTTCGAGCGTATCCGGTGAATATTTTGGCACATCACCATCAAGTAATTGATACATTGGAGAAGAGAGCTCCTATTTTTGCTACGTATTGTTCTGTTTGCAGAACGGGAATGGTGTATAAACATCCCCAAAAAGAAGGGAAATTGGAGCGATTTAGGTTGGTAGGGATGGATCATTTCAATGCTATGTTTGAGGATGAAACAACCCAATCGTGGTGGCAACAAGCAACGGGTGAAGCGGTTATTGGTGAAAGAAAGGGTGAAAAATGGGAAACTATACCTTCGGTTCAAACTACGTTGGGGGAGTGGTTGACTTTGCATCCTGAAAGTTGGATTTTGCAAGAGGATTCCGCTTTTACTCAAGAATATAATGATTTGAAATCGTTTGATGATGGTTCTATTCAATCGGGATTATTGAATAGAAAAAAGGATATGGGACATGCTAAAAACTGGGTGGCATGGATTCGTTATGGGAGGGAGATTCGCAGTTATTCATGGGAGGAAATTGAGAGGAGAGGATGGTTGTTTGATACTGTGGGGGGTAAGAGGATGGTTATTGGAACCACGAACAAGAAGAGTTTGATTGCGTTTGTTCTTCCTGAGGGGATGAGTGACGGGGATGTGAATTCTGGAAACCTATTAAAATTGTTTTCTGTAAGCGAGAAGGTAGAATCGCATCAGGAGTTTAGGCATAGTTTTGATCAGTTTCGTAAGGGGAAATGAGAAAGCGTGTGCTGATATAGTGGTACATTTTTTTTTGCAGATAGGGTGCTGGGAATGGGGTAATTTAAGTGGTGTTTTTTCATTTTGGTTAAAACACTTTCTTGTTTTTGAAGATTTTCAATTTCTTGTATTTATAAAGTTCTTTATGCTCGTTGATTAATGTTTAATTTTTATTCGCAACATATTACTGGACCCAATCAAATACCTTCTCCTAATATCCTCTATGGATTTCTGCATAGTAATTCTGAGAAGATTTAAGTTCTTTTTTCAGTAGTGTCCCGTTAACTTTTTTTCAATCCTCGTAGTGCCCAGTAAAAACA
>CAZQFZ010000090.1:1991-9075 GCA_964592635.1 uncultured Rhizobium sp. | reverse complement strand
TTTTTGTTACCGTATTTCTGTTGTTTCTTTGCAGTAAAATGGAAGTTCAACTCATTTCAGCAATCACCATCAGTTTATTACATGGTTTTATTCCCAGCCATTGGCTTCCATTGATTGCATTATCAAAGTCGCGTAAATGGTCGAATCGACAACTGTTTAACTACGCCAGCATAGCGTCCATTTCGCATGCTTTGGGTACGTTAATTATTGGTGCAATCATTTTTTCGATAACACATTACACCTTATCCAATCCCTCACAAACACAATCGTTTTTAACTCAAAATGAGAATTTTGAAAAAATGGGATCTGTGGTTTTATTTTTATTGGGAATTTGGTTTTTATACAAGCACTATAAACACAAACACTTTCATGTAAAGATTCAAAACGATAGTAAGTGGATTTTTGGTTCCATTATTTTTGCCATGTTTCTTTCTCCGTGTATGGAAATTGTTTCCTATTTCTTTACCATGGCTCCTTTAGGATGGACTGCATTTTTTGCACTATCTGCAGGTTATTTGATCACAACCTGGGCCTCTGTTTTAACCGGCGTATTTATCGTTCACAAAGGAATGAAGCGTTTTGATTCGCATAAATGGGAGCACCAAGCTGGAATATTTTCCAGTTTGTTGCTGATTATTTCAGCGTTATTGATGTGGTTGTGATTTGTAATGAATTGATTTTTCTCGAAACTCAAAATCAACGAACGTATTAACTTCCTCCGAAAACCCAGCACTCGAAATACCCTTCTGCCAATAATTAATAGTAATTGACAGAAAACCTTGCACTCGAAAACCCTTCCCCCGAAACGAAAAACTCCAAAAAACAGTTAAAACAACTAATTGACTGCTGTGGTATTTTCAGAAGAAGCTAAGTATTTGTCGATACCGTAGTGAATAAAATAAAGGAGGGGCAACAATACAATGGCCATTCCTAATTTGTATATATAATTGATGGTGCCTACTTGTAAAACCCACGATAAAGAATAGTTTCCCCCGAAATAAAAAGCGATAATCAGTACCACGTAACTGTCGATAAATTGACTGATCGCAGTACTTCCTGTAGCTCTTAACCAAACCATTTTATTTTGAGTGCGTTCCTTGATTTTGGTAAAAATGAAGGCATCCGTAATTTGTCCCACAAGAAAAGCTACCAATGAACCTAGTATAATCATTAATCCTTGTCCAAAAACGCTGTTAAACGCATTGGTCATATCTGCAATACCTAGATTTTTAGAAGAACCAATCCAAAAATCGGCCCCTTTTAAATTCATCGCAATTCGCACCATGACAAAACTGTAAATGAGCATAAAAACAGCTAGATAGGATAGCTTTTTTACTCCTTCTTTTCCAAAATATTCGTTGATTATATCGGTAAGAATGAACACAAATGGCCACAAAATTACTCCAGCGGTCATGTCGAGATTGAAAGTTTGTTCGCCCCATTTTAAATTTAATGCAGCCATTCCCAAGGTTTTTTCGACTGAGAATATTTTGGCTCCAATAAATTCTGCAATGATGGCGTTGGTTAGAAAGATAAAACCCAGAACGATGAATAATTGGTTCTTTTTTTGTGGCATAATATATGTAACAGAGTTTGAGGTTGAATGTTCAAATCTAAAATAAATTGGACACATTGTTTTTTATGTTTAAAAGGTTTTGAATGTATATCAAGAATCATATTTAATTTCACGTTTTGCAAAGAGTTGTGACATTTAAAATATCCATGAACAATAATTCAATTCAGTTTCATCGTCTATATTTCGGCGTTTCCCTTTTAATTCTAGTGGGTTTTAGCGTATTGTCGGGAATCGCACAAGTTCCGCCCAAACGTTATAAGCGGGTGATGGACTTGATGGATCAGGAAAAATTCAACGATGCCAAAGTACTAGCGCAAGAGTTGTGCGATGAATTTCCCAACGACGCTCGATGTTTCTATTCGTTGGGAAATATTCAATTACAATTGAACGATTATGGAACGGCATTGGTGAATTTGAACAAGTCGATTTCATTGGATCCCAGTTTGAAAGAGGCGTATTTCAGTCGGTATATTGCCAATAAAGAAACGCGTAATTTTCAATTTGCATTGGCTGATATCAATAGGTATTTACAATTTCATCCTTCGGATACCACCTCACATTGGGCGAGGTACAATTTAGCTATTTACATGAAGGAAAACGATGATGCCATAGCCGACGGTCAATGGTTTATTGATAGAAAAATGGGAGGTGATTCAATGATATTAAAACAACTTCGGTTGTTGGAAGAAGATAATAGGTACCGTGATCAACTCAAATTATTGAACAAGGTGATAGGAACTAAAACGAGCAATGTGTGGTGGTATTATCATCGCGCATTCGTAAATCACACCTTGGCGGAATATCAAAATTCATTGGATGATTTGGAGAAATTCATGATTTCTGAACCAAAATATGTACCTGCAATGAAATTGCGATTCGATAACCACTTTTATTTGAGAAATCTTCCAGTTTGTGAAAAATACATTGTAGAGTTGATTGAAATGGAACCCGAAAATGGTAATTTTCAAGGTGATTATGGTCATATTTTGCTGCAAAAAGGAGATTGGATAAAAGCAGAGTCCATTTTTGACAAAGCCATTGAACTAAAATCCGATAACCTCGGTTATATCTATTTGGGGCGAGCCATCGCAAAATTCAACCAGGGTCAAAAAGACTTGGCTTGTTCAGATTGGGAAAGAAGTTTGCTTTTGGGTGAGTCAGTTGCTCGGAAGTATTTGACACAATATTGCGGAAAATAATATGCTAGCAATGAATTTGATTTCAACAGTTTTTATCTCTTTCTTGGGATGGATTTTCTGTTTGGATGGGTTTTCATCGCTTCAATCAGACCCAATATCCCCCGATAAACTCAAACCATTAGATGTGAAAATGTTGCATCTCCGTAACGATTCTCTTGAAACCGATTCTCCCACGATAAATTCAGTAAAAATATACTCGAGTGATTCGGTATTGCACGATTCAGCAAGCAATACAAAGCCAGATAGTTCTTTGCAAAAATTAGATAATTTGGAGTTTAGATATAAAAAGTATTGGGGAATTAGTCAACATTATTCGATCATACATTTGGAGCAAGATTCCATAGCTCTTCAATTTCTGAACTCATCGCAAGTACAATTTTGGAAAAGAAATATTCAGCTCTCAGAAGATTCCTTTTTGGTGGTGAATCAACGGAATCGTGAAATTTTGGATGTCCTTCACAAAAAAACCGTACTGAATATTGAAGACGGACAAAATCTTAAGTCCTTAGGTCAGATATACCGGAGTTTGAGTAAAGATTCTATTGAACCGACTGTGAAATTTGTGAGAGGTCGTAAGTCGTTTTTCAATTATGAGGGGATTGGGCCACAATTGGAAACCGGAATGAGGATTTTTGCGGAGCACGACGTAAACCCTATTATTTGTCAAATGCTTTTGTTGATTGAGAGTCCTAATAATCCCAGAGGCATTTCAGTATCTGGTGCTGCGGGACATTTTCAATTGATGCCATCGGTTGCCAAGCGTTATGGATTAAGGGTTATAGCTCCTTACAATCGATATCATGCGGCGGATGAACGGTATAATTTTTACAAATCGGCTCATGTTGCTGCGCGTTTGGTTAAGGGATATTGCATTCCCCAGGCAAAAATGGTATGCAAAACTCTGAATTTAGAGCCGGACTTAGATGCTTTGTGGTTCAATTTATTGGTTTTACATGTTTATAATGCGGGTGGAGGCACATTGAACCATGTTGCAAACAATATAAAAAGGGATTTCAAAGACGGCAACGAGTTTGTTGTTGCGTTATGGTCCACCCGATTGGGTAGATTTGGTAATAGCAGTCAGAATTATTCACAATTGTGTTTGGCAAGTTATTTAGCTTATTCAGAATTTTTAGAAAGTAAAAATTGGGTAAAAAACGATGATTTGCAATTTTAGGGGTTGAACTGATCGTTTTTCCCGATAAAAATGTGTGCTGAATAATACACAATGGGTTGAAAAATATGGAAATCATTTTTGCTAATTGATTATAAATAATTGAAATTCTGCAAAATATAGGTTCAATTTAGATAGATTTTAAATTGAATTCAATGTGAACAATTTATTAGAAAGGGATTGATTCCGTTTCTATATTTGCGCTGCGATAATAGATTTCGTTTCAAGACATGAATAAAAATCGTTTTAAAATTTGGGCGATAGCGTCATTGATGGCTATAACCACCCCAACTTTTGCTCAAGATGCGCCTAATGCGGAAAATGGTAAGAAGCTGTATGAGGCTAACAACTGCGGTAGCTGTCACGCTCTTGACAAAAAAATGGTGGGTCCTGCTCTAAGAGGTGTTCACGAAAGACGTTCAGAAGAATGGTTAATCCAATGGATTAGAAACAACAAAAAGTTCAGGGAAAGCGGTGATCCCGATGCAATCAAATTGTATCAGGAATACGGTGGAGCAGCGATGAATATTTTCGAAAACCTAAAACCTGCAGAGGTTTTGGATATTGTCGAGTACATCAAAACAGCTCCAGCGCCCACTGCGCCAAAAACAACCGGTCCAGCAACAGACACAAACTCTGGTGATCAAGACGATTCTTCAGCGATGTACATTTTATTGATATTGGTTGCAGTGTTTGCAATTGTATTGATGGTACTTGCACGAGTAAGAAATACGTTAAAAAGAATTGCTGCAGAACGCGATGGAGAAGAACTAAACACCAAACAATATGACCGTTGGTATCAAAAGTTTTTGCCCGAAAAGTTGGGTAAAATGAATCCAACCGTTTTGGCCATTTTCACCACGTTGGCAATTGGATTACCTGCATCTTATTACGGATACAAATTTGGTAAAGATGAAATTGGTGTTCAAAAAGGATATGCACCAACTCAACCTATTGCATTCTCACACAAATTACACGCAGGAGAATTGAAATTGGATTGTAAATATTGCCACTCCACTGTTGAAGAAAGCAAGAGTGCATCAATTCCAGCTTTGAATACATGTATGAATTGCCATAAAGGTGTTCAGTTGACCGACAAATACAACGGTGAGATTTCTCCTGAAATCAAGAAAATTTACGCTGCATTGGATTATGATCCTGAAGGTATGCCAGGTAAAGAATTTGGAAACAATCCTAAACCAATTCGTTGGGTAAGAATTCACAATCTGCCAGATCATGCTTACTTTAACCACTCTCAACACGTAGTTGTAGGTAAACTACAGTGTCAATCATGCCATGGACCTATTGAAAAAATGGAGGTGGTACAGCAATGGAGCACACTTCAAATGGGATGGTGTATCGATTGTCATAGAAATACCGGTATTGACGCAGCAAACAACAATTATTATGCTGCATTGCATTCAAAAGCTCAAAAAGATTTAAAAGATAAGCAAAACCACAGCCAGTACTTTGGTCCAGACGGTAAGGTGAAAATTACACCTGCGATGAACGGAGGTTTGGAATGTGCTAAGTGTCACTATTAATTATTAAAAAAAGCAAAATGTCGAATAATATTAAATATTGGAAAGGTGAGGAGGAACTAAACCGCGACGCGCAGTTTCTTGCAAACCAAAAGCACGAGTTCAGTGAAGCTCTTCCTTTGGATGAGGTACTTTCTGAAGATGGGTTTGAATTGAATTCAAATCGCCGTGATTTCCTTAAATATTTTGGTTTCAGTGTAACAGCGGTGGCCTTGGCTTCTTGTTACAAAACCAATGTTCGTTATGCAGTACCTTACTTGGTAAAGCCTGAAGAGGTTACACCGGGTGTTGCAAACTACTATCGTTCAACTTGTGGCGATTGCAGCGTTGGATGTGGTGTTGAAGTGAAAGTACGCGAAGGTCGTCCAATTAAATTGGATGGAAGCCCCGATTCATTTGTTTCAAAAGGTGGATTGTGCGCAACCGGTCAGGCCTCAATTTTGTCGTTGTACGACATGGAGCGCCTAGCGAATCCTTTATCAAAAGGTGCAGAACAAAAAGATTGGTCTGCAATTGATTCTGAAATTAAAGGAACTCTCGCAGCTTTGAATACTCAAGGGAAAAAGGTGGTATTGTTAACCAACACCATTCACAGTCCTTCTACTTTGAAATCCATAGAAGCATTTAAATCCGTTTATACCAACGTTGAACACGTTAGTTATGATGCTGTATCATACAACGGGATTTTAAATGCAAATCAAGCCGATTTTGGCATGAGAGTTATTCCCAATTACCGTTTTGAAAACGCGAAAGCAATCGTTTCTTTTGGTGCTGATTTCTTAGGAACCTGGATTTCTCCAGTACAGTTCCAAAATGCATACTCTGCTCACCGTCGTCCAACGGCTGAGGGAGGAATGTCGGTACATATCCAATTTGAGAGTAACTTGTCTATGACAGGTACCAATGCCGATCATCGTTTCCCGATGTTGGCTTCAAAAGAATTGGCTTATGTTTCAACCATGTATAACTACATCGCAAAGTCTTTAGGGTTAACTCAAATTCCGGTTCCAACAAATTCGGAATTGGCTGGTAACTCAATAGAAACAGCTGCGAAAGTTTTGTTGAATAATAAAGGTAAAGCATTGGTTATTTCTGGTAGCAACTCGGTTGAGGTTCAGAAAGTAGTAAATGCAATCAATGTTTTGTTGGATAGCTATACTTCTACCATCGATTTAACCAATTATTCTAAACAATACAACGGAGATGATAACGCGGTAAATAATGCATTCGCTGGTTTGAATAATGGTTCAATTGCTGGTGTTATTTTCTACGGTACTAACCCTGTATTTAATCATAATAAAGAGTGGTCTGCGGCTATTGCAAAAGCGAAACTATCCATTTCATTTGCTTCAAGCAAAGACGAAACGGCTGCAGTTTGTCAGTATGTATTACCCGATAATCATTTCTTAGAAAGTTGGTCAGACGCAGAACCTATTAAAGGTGTGTTCCATTTTACGCAACCTACTATATCTAAAGTATTTAACACACGTCAGGCACAAGAATCATTGTTGACATGGTCAAATGCTTTACCTGGTAGCGAAAACGATCCTTTCAAAAACAAACGCATACTTTCTCAAAAACAAGATGTTTCTCC
>CAZQFZ010000090.1:0-1891 GCA_964592635.1 uncultured Rhizobium sp. | reverse complement strand
GTAGGTTTAGCGGTTGGATTTGGTCACACTCATGCTGGTAAAGTAGGTGGTTCCATTGAAAATGGCTTTGCACCTGTAGGTATCAATGCTTATCGTTTTGTAACTGCAGATAGATCAAATGTTATCAACAATGTTCAAATTACAAAAGGTGAAGAGACCTATGTTTTAGCACAAACTCAAACTCACCATAGTATTGAAGGACGTGATATAGTTAGAGAATCTAACTTTACAGAGTGGAAGAAGAATCCAAAAGCTGGAAATGAAAAAGCAGCTACTCACATTTATACTATTTGGGAAAAACAAGATTATTTAAAAGATGGTTCTCCTAACCACCGTTGGGGAATGGCAATCGATTTGAATGCTTGTACGGGTTGTGGAGCTTGCGTGGTAGCTTGTTCAATTGAGAATAATGTACCTGTAGTAGGAAGAGATGAGATCCGCTTGCGTCGTGAAATGCACTGGATTCGTATCGATCGTTACTATTCATTTAGCAACACTCAAAAAGAAAAATTTGAAGGAGCAAATTATATTACTCGCGAGAAACAAATTGCAGAAGTAGACAATTCAGATAAAGGTGAGTTTGCTCATTGGGAAAACATTCAGGTAGTACATCAGCCTATGTTGTGTCAACATTGTGCTCAAGCGCCTTGTGAAACAGTATGTCCTGTATTGGCAACTTCTCACTCAACTGAAGGTTTAAACCAAATGACTTATAACCGTTGCATTGGAACTAAATATTGTGGAAACAACTGTCCTTACAAGGTACGTCGTTTCAATTGGTTCCGTTACAACGACAATGATGCGTTTGACTTCCACTTCAACAACCCATTGGGTAAAATGGTAATCAATCCTGATGTAACTGTTAGAACTCGTGGTGTTATGGAAAAATGTTCTTTCTGCGTTCAACGTATTCAAGAATCAAAATTGAAAGCAAAACGCGAAGGTAAATCCATGAAAGAGGTAGAAGTAAAAACCGCTTGTCAACGCACTTGTCCTTCAAATGCAATCGTATTCGGTGATTTACATAACCCAGAAAGCGAAATCAGCAAGTTGTTCAAAAATGAAAGAAGCTTTAGTGTATTGGATGAGTTGAACGTTCAACCTTCAATCAAATACATGACTAAGATTCGTAACACTCAAAACATTTAACCCCAAAATTACAGGAATGATACACGATTCAATAATCAGAGAACGTCTGGTAACCGGTGATAAGACCGCTGCCGACGTTACAAGAGACATCTCTCGTCCGATCTTAAACCGTCCTTCCACCGCTTGGAAAGTTGGTTTTACACTGTCTGTGATTTTCTTAGCTATTTTTATCATTAGCTTAGGATACACATTGATGACGGGTATTGGTGTTTGGAATATCAATAAATCCGTAATGTGGGGTTGGGATATCACTAACTTCGTATTCTGGGTGGGTATTGGTCACGCGGGAACCCTGATCTCTGCGGTACTTTTATTATTCCGCCAAAAATGGCGTATGTCGATCAACCGTTCTGCAGAAGCTATGACTATTTTTGCGGTTGTCTGTGCGGCTATGTTCCCTGTGTTTCACATGGGACGTGTATGGGTAGGTTACTGGGCATTGCCATTACCAAACGCATTTGGTTCTTTATGGACGAATTTTAACTCTCCATTGTTGTGGGACGTATTTGCGATTTCTACTTACTTCAGCGTATCTTTATTATTCTGGTACATTGGTTTGATTCCTGACATCGCAACAATTCGCGACAAGGTAAAAACCAAAGCCGCTAAATATTGGTATACTTTCTTTGCAATGGGTTGGACAGGTTCTACTCGCTCTTGGGCGCGATATGAATTAGTTTCATTGATTCTAGCGGGTTTGAGTACTCCACTGGTACTTTCAGTGCATACTATCGTATCAACC
>CAZQFZ010000089.1:3849-9497 GCA_964592635.1 uncultured Rhizobium sp. | reverse complement strand
TGCAGTTGGCGATAAAGAAATAATTATCCCTAACTTGCGGCCACATTCCTATGGGGAACAATTTTATGCCGGATTTTATTCAATTAATTGCCGTTCCGAACCAAATTTCAGAACAAAATAAAGAAATTATTGTCGCACTGATTAGCGGTTATCCCTTCGATATTTTTGATACCGATTCAGATGAAAATCAAGTGCTTGCCTACGGGCCATCTGCCGATTTTAACTCCGAACTCATCCAAGAAATTCAAGCCATACTAGCCGATTTTGTGGATTCCCTAGAATGGAACTACATCGAAAAAGAAAATTGGAATGAACAGTGGGAGAAAAACTTCTTCGAACCCATTTCTATTGGCCATGTGCATATCCGTGCACCCTTCCATCCCCAACAAACAGAAGGAATCGTAGTAACAATCGAACCCAAAATGAGCTTCGGTACCGGACATCATGCTACAACGCAAGGGGTTATAGAACAAATGCTTCAGTTTATCCCCCATCTGCAAAACAATAAAGTACTCGATATGGGAACAGGAACCGGTATCCTCGCCATCGTTGCCGAAAAACTCGGAGCTTCTGAAGTGCTCGGAATTGAAATCGACGATTGGGTGGTCGACAACGCCAACGAAAATATCGAGAAAAATAATTGCGAAAAAACCAAAATTGAATGCGGCACCGCTGCCAATTTGCAACCCATCGAAAACGAATACTACGACACCGTAATTGCCAATATTCATCGCGAAGTCATACTGGAAGACCTTCCCGAATACGCTAGAGTATTGAAAACCAACGGACTCATGCTCATAAGTGGCATTCAACCTCCCGATTATGCAGCCGTAACTCAAAAAGCAGCTGAATGCGGATTACAACCATTGGTCGAAAAAACCAACGGCGAATGGGGTGTATTGGGTTATCTGAAAAAGTGAACGTAAATTTGAGTTTCTAAAAACTCCATTACGTTGTCAGGAATTATACGCTTATTAACCGATGCTGTAGCCAATCAAATTGCTGCAGGAGAAGTCGTTCAACGACCCTCCAGTGCCGTGAAAGAATTGCTTGAAAATAGCATCGATGCCGGAGCCGATCAGATTAAATTATTAATTAAGGATGGGGGAAGTACGCTCATTCAAGTAATTGATAACGGCAAAGGAATGAGTGAAATCGATGCGCGCATGTGCTGGGAACGTCATGCCACATCCAAAATACGGAAAGCACAGGATTTATTCGCTCTTAATACCTACGGTTTTCGCGGCGAAGCGCTGGCATCCATTGCCGCTGTTGCGCAAGTAGAAATGAAAACCAAACGCCAAGAAGACGAACTGGCGGTGTACATTCGAATTGAAGGCAGTGAAGTAATTGATCAGAAATTGGATTCTGGTGTAAATGGAACCTCCATTTCAATTAAAAATCTGTTTTTTAACATTCCTGCTCGACGTAATTTTCTGAAATCCATTTCCGTTGAAACCAAACACATCTATGAAGAGTTTCAACGCCAAGCTATGGCCAATCCCCAAATTACATTCCAACTGTATAACAACAATCACGAAGTATTTAATTGGCCAGCAACTTCCTTGCAAGAACGAATTAAAGATATTCTAGGAACCAAAAAAGGCGAAGATTTTATCGTGTTTGAAGAACATACAGAAATTGTACAAATCAAAGGTTTCGTAGGACCTCCTCAAATGGCGAAAAAAACTCGAGGGGATCAATACATGTTTGTAAATCAACGATTTATAAAAAGTCCTTACTTTCACCATTCCATCATGCAGGCCTTGGAAGGAAGTTTGGAAAAAGACAGTTTCCCGTCTTATGTGATCTTTTTTGAAGTAGCCCCAGATAAAGTCGATGTGAACGTACATCCCACCAAAACTGAAGTAAAATTTGAGGACGAAAAATACATTTACGATATTCTGAAAGTATCAGTTCGAAAAGCATTTGGAAGTCACTTATTGCCCAATCAGCAAGATATATTTCAGCAAAATGATTTCAACGATTGGATTTCTCAAGATGTTCGAGGTGGGAGTATAAATACGCCATCATCGAATCCGATTGATTTCCTACAATCGGATCGCGCAAACCCATTTCCTAAGGATTCGAATAAATCTTCGTATAACCCATTCGGAAACAGTCCTCAAAAATCCCGCTACGAGAGTCAAGATTGGCAAAAAATTTTAGGGCCCATTGATTCAGAGTCCAACATAGGATTGAGTCGCAGCGAAGCGTTCAGCGATCAGGGAAATACTGCGAATTCCGTAAACTCACCTTTTCAACGTGCAGAATCGCTGCTACCCCATGCAGATTCAACCATTCAAATTTCAGGTAGTTTTCATTTAGGAGAGCGTTTGCTAACAGCCAACATGGGGGGCACATTGCATATTTTCGACTTAAAACTAGCACAGCAGCACATCCTTTACCACCAGTTCTTGGATCAATTGGAAAAATCCAAGGCCATCACTCAACAACTGCTGTTCCCGAGAACCATTGAGCTCAATCCGTCTAAAATTACAGTTTTATTGGAAATCATGGATTCAGTGAAGAGTTTGGGGTTTGATTTGGGACATTTTGGAGGCAATTCATTAATTATCAATGGTGTGCCGGCTCAATTATCGAATATCGACGAACAGAAGTCCATCGAAAAACTCCTAGAAGATTATTTAAATACACAAGGGAACATCAAATTGGAGAAAAATCAATCGTTGGCACTGAGTATGGCTCGTCAAAGTACATCGGCTCAATCCATGCTTAAATCGCAAGAAGAAATCCAGTATTTGGTGCAGGAGTTGTTCAAAACGCCCAACCCGCAGTTCACATTTGATGGAAAACAAATATTTATCACGTTAGGTCCAGATGTTATATTTGACCTGTTTCAAAAATCAAAAAAATCATGATTAGTAATTTACCACCCGCACTCAAGAATATCCTGATAATCATGATATTAGGAGCAATGGCTCAAACTGCCTTGCCCAATATTGGCATCGATCCGTACCAATGGTATTTGTATTATCCCGATAGTTCTAATTTCCGGATTTGGCAGTTAATTACCCATATTTTTTGTCACGGAGGATTCAGTCACATTCTTTTCAACGCCATAGCCTTGTTTTCATTTGGGATGGTAGTTGAATACAGATTGGGAACAGCGCGTTTCCTGAAGTTGTTCTTTATCAGCGGATTAGGCGCGGTTTTGCTTCATTTTGTTTGGATTGGTTATCAAGTTTATTCTCAAGCAGGTACATTTTTCCCGAATCTAGCTGCGGGTCAAGATTTCGTTCAATACCCTCCTATGTTAGGCGCCAGTGGTGCATTATATGGGGTGATGACCGCATTTGCGGTATTGTATCCCGAAGAACGCATGATTTTCTTGTTCATTCCTTATCCCATTAAGGCCAAATTTTTGGTGCCTGGAATCATTGCAATCGATGTAATTTTTGGACTTTTGGATTTAGAATCCGACAACATTGCTCATTTTGCGCATATTGGAGGAGCTTTGTTGGGATTCATTATTGTGAAATTTTGGCAACGTAAAAACAACTATGTTTAATCGATATTCCGGTCGCTCTTGGAGCGGTGGCAATTCTTTTTTCCGTTTTCGTTCTCAACCCTTTGGTCCATACCCAACGGCTGTTTCGCACCTTATTTGGGTGAACGTTTTGGTTTTTTTGGGGATAGTAATTCTAAAAATAATTCCAGGTTGGGGTCTTTGGGGTTCAATGAGTGATGGGTTGGTTCATTATTTGTCGTACCGACCTACTGATTCCATTTTACTCAATATTCATTCGTTTTTCACCTCCATTTTCGTGCATGGAGGTTTGTTTCACATCTTGGGAAATATGCTTTGGCTGTACTTTATTGGTGTGATACTCGAGGATTTAATTGGTAAAAAACACATTTACCGACTATTTCTAGGTGGTGGAATAGCTGGGGTGGCTTTGTATGCACTTTTTAGTTATTTCAACGGAAGTGTTTATCCATTAATTGGCGCATCAGCAGGCATTTCAGCCATTATTTTGGCCACCGCTTATTTCACACCTCACTATCGTTTGATGCTCTTTGGTGTAATTGAGGTGGAATTGCGCTGGATTGTTGTTGCCAAAATAGTTTTTGATTTTCTGGGGATGTTTGGAACATCGAATTCAGGCGGTTATCAGGCTCACATAGGTGGCTACCTATTTGGCTTGGCTTACATCACTGAACTCAAAGGGGTTTGGAATTTTCCAAGTGTGAATTTCTCTCCCAAGAAAAAACCCAAACGTTCAGCCAATGTATCCATCAATAATGCAAAAAGCAGTGCTGGTCCAACTCAAGATGAAATTGATCGAATTCTCGATAAAATCAGTTCAGGTGGTTACGATAGTCTCTCGAAAAAAGAAAAAGAAACCTTATTTTCAGCAAGTAAAAAGAAATGAGTGTTTTGGTCAAGCTGTTCAATATGATCATATTTCCAGTAACTTTAGTTATTGGAGTACTTCTATTGATCAGCGGACAAACTCCCAATGTTTCCCCACTCATTAGCTCTGATTTACCATTATTGGGATTGGCTTTTCCCGTTTTATTTCTAATCAACTTTTTGCTTCTGTTGTATTGGTTGATTCAATTAAATTGGAAAACCCTATTCCCTGCTGCATTTTTATTTTTGAATTTAGGTCAAGCAAGTTTGTATTTGCAATGGAATTCAAAATTGGATTTTCCCGCTGCCGACGATGCAGTACAAAAAATCAAAGTGGTGAATTACAACGTAGGGTTGTTCGGACATTTTTCTGAAACCTGGACATTTGATTCCGTTTGTGAAATCCTCAATCAACAAAAAGCCGACGTTATATGCTTGCAAGAAGTTTACGCAAAAACAGGCTCTTTGGAAGCGGAAATGTTGCGTTTGAAAAAAGCTACAAGCAAAAAGTATGCGGCTGTTTATAAGCTAAACAAGAAACGACAATACGGAATGGTCATTTTATCGGATTTCAAAATCGACCGTTGGAAACGAATCAAATTCAAAGATCAATCGGGCAACATGGCCATGTATGCAGATTTAATCCTAGATAAAAATGCCTCAAAAGACGAAGATTCCAAAGAAGGAAAATTGCGTATTTACAACGTTCATTTACAATCCTTCCGTTTCAATAAAAGCGATTACAAAACCATTGAAAAAGTAAAAAATGATTCGAATTTATTGGAATCCGAAACCGATGGTTTAATACAGCGCATGAAAATGGCATACATCAAACGTGCCACCCAAGTAGAAATTCTTCATGAAAATATCCGAGATTGTCAATTAAATAAAATTGTGGTCGGCGACTTCAACGATGTACCCGTTAGCTACTCGTACCGAACAATTGCAACGGGACTCAATGACGCTTTTATAGAACGAGGAAATGGTTTAGAAACTACTTACAAAGGACCATTCCCCAGTTTCCGAATTGATTATATATTGTTTTCGGATCCCTTGGTTTGCGAACAATATGAAAGTTTCAAAAACGTACCCGGCGATCACAAAATGATCACCGCGAAGTTCAACACCGGAATTGAACTTAACCCACTTCCTTGAATTTATACCTATTTGCCTCGGCCAGATAACTCTATGCTAACCAGCAGAAACTTCTGCAGAACCGGAATTGAACTTAACCCACTTCCTTGAATTTATACCTATTTGCCTCGGCCAG
>CAZQFZ010000089.1:0-3749 GCA_964592635.1 uncultured Rhizobium sp. | reverse complement strand
ACCGGAATTGAACTTAACCCACTTCCTTGAATTTATACCTATTTGCCTCGGCCAGATAACTCTATGCTAACCAGCAGAATCTTCTGCAGAACCGGAATTGAACTTAACCCACTTCCTTGATGGTTAAAGTCTAGGTGCTCGATGGAACACTTCCCTAGGTATAGTTTCAATCAACTACTGTTGACCGCTCATGCGTTGCAATTCCATAATGGTTCTGCGAGCAGCATAAAATTCTGGCTCAGCATCCAAAGCTTTTTTCAAGGATTCAGCAGCTCCCAAAACATTGCGTTGTGCATTTTTGATGAGTGCATCTAAATAATAAAAAGCTGCAGCCGCATTTACGTTTTCGGTAATTTGAGCTTGAATGTGTTCCATTTTGACTTTCTTTTTCGAAATATCTGCCAATTTCAATGAACTTTGAACCATAGAATCAGCAACACCAATTTTGTTTCGTGCAATTTCTATAAATGTCATATCCCAGTAATAGGTCATATCTCCGGTTTCCTTCCACATTTGTGCAAACATATCGAACGATGCGGTATCTTTACCTTCCTCAAGAAGAAGTTTTGCTTTAATATCTCTTAGGAAGAGGTTATTGGGGTTTAATTTTAATCCCTCCTCGGCATAATACTTGGGTGTAGCAGGATTACGCACTGCACCTGGAGTAACACGATAAAAATAATGATAATATGCTAATGTGTCGTAAGCCCATTTCCCTATGCTTGAATCGTTAGCTAACCACAATGTTAAAGTAGATATTACTGTTTCACGATCTTTACTTTTAGAAGCCATTGTGTATGCCTTTTCCATGGCGTTGGACGAGTTCTTTGTAGAGTCACAAGAGCTTATTGCAAACGAAAACGCAATAACCGTTAGAAAGAAATAGTTCGATTTTTTCATTAACATAAAAACAAATGTACGTATTTTCAGATGATTAAAATATGCTGTTGGGGTTGCACTGTTTCATTTAGGAATTATACGGCTTCATTTAAGGATTGAATCGCTTAACGATATGAACTCGTTAGGCAGTATGAACCCGTTTATTTGGGTGAAATCGTTATGCGAAATGAATTGATTATGCGGCGTGAACTCGCTTCAAATTGAATTCGTCTTTTAAAACATGGTAAGCCATTTCAGCATAATATGCCAATGCATCAATGATGGATTTCAAATCGGCAGAATTGAATTGACTTCCAGAGATTCGATAAGAAATAACCACAATATTATCTTTAGGGTTGTATGAAAATTTACCGGATAATAGATTCAAATTTACTACCAACAACTCTTCCAGAAATTCTGCTCTTTTCACCGTTGGAGCATAACAAAATGGAATTGTCACTTGGAAAATACTGGAATCCTCTTTGAATATAAAGTAGTTCCAGGGAGTTGATTGCTCGTCTTTCCAAGCATCAATATACACGGGCATTTCATCTTTCAATAATACCCATTGGCCTTGATCATCCGACTGTGCGTCTTCCTGACTCAAACCCATTGCTTGAATACCTTCGGCTACTTTATTAATCAATTCGGTTAATTCCATACGGCAAAGTTACGAATTACTTATGCAAGGTTTCCATGAAATTGATTTGTTTGATTGATAATTCGTCGTAAATTGCGGAACTTAGTGTACAATTGACACCATTAAAATATTACGTCCATGAATAAAAAAATTCAACCATATTTTTTAGCTATTAGCTTATTGACAGGTGTATTCGCTTGTCAATCCCCCCAAAAAAATGAGGAAATTCAAAAGCCATTTTATGCACCTGAATGGTCCAAAAATGCTGTAATTTATGAGGTAAACGTTCGTCAGCATTCCCAAGATGGAAGCTTTAACTCCGTTACAAAGGATATTCCTCGAATCAAAAATTTGGGAGCTGATATTTTGTGGATCATGCCCATCCATCCCATAGGAAAAAAGAACCGTAAAGGTGGTTTGGGTAGCTATTACAGCGTTCAGGATTACCAAGGAATCAATCCTGAATACGGTAATTTGGATGATTTTAAGAAATTAGTGAAAACAGCACACGATCATGGTATGAAAGTCATCATTGATTGGGTGGCCAACCATACCGCTTGGGATAATCAATGGATCATCGATCATCCAGAATGGTACTCTAAAGATTCAGCGGGAAATATTGTTACGCCGTGGGATTGGACCGATGTAGCGAAGTTGAATTTCGAGAATAAAGAACTTAGAAAGGCCATGATTGAATCGATGGAATACTGGATTAAAGAAGCAGATATTGATGGATTCCGTTGTGATGTTGCATTTATGGTACCTGCGGATTTTTGGAAAGAAGCTCGTACGGAACTTGAAAAAACCAAACCCGTTTTCATGATGGCAGAAATGGAAGCACAGACTGAAATCAGCAAGGATTACAAAGCCTATTACGAAAATGCCTTCAACGCCAATTATGCCTGGGCATTTCACGGCACTGCTCATGAAGTAGCTAAAGGTAAAAAATCAGGTGCCGACTTCATAAAATATTTAAATGAAAACTACAAGCAAATCCCTCAAGACGTGTATAAAATGCATTTCATAACCAACCACGATGAAAACACTTGGAATGGAACCATAGACGAAAAATTCGGGAATCAGTGGAAAAAATGGTCGATGCTTTGCTATACCTTACCTCAGAGTTTCCCTTTGATATACAGCGGACAAGAGGCCAACAATACCAAAAGATTGGAGTTTTTTGAAAAGGATCCTATCGTTTGGGGAGATACTTCTCAATATGCTTGGTATCGCAAAATGAATCATATCAAACACAGCTATTCCGCTTTAGATAATGGAACTTGGGGTGCTACTACAAACTGGATTAAACTACCAGGAGAATTGGATAATAAAGTAATTGCTTTCGAGAGAATCAATAAAGATGGAGAAGGTGTTTTGGTGTTGGCCAATCTTACCAATGAGAAATTGGATTGTACATCGTTAGTGGCTCCTAACAGCAGTTTCATGAAAAAAGTATTGGTTTCTGAAAATGTAGATTTCGCTAAAACTCAGAGCGTGCCTGTTGTTTTAAAGGATGCTACTTCTTTCGTGGTAATTGAAATCCAAAAATAACTGACTCCCTATTCAACCTGAGACTGTAAAATAAAAATATCATGCAAAGCACCTATTCCTCATCAAAACCCAAATTATCAGTAATCCAAATCATCAATATGAGTATTGGATTCATGGGAATTCAATTTGGTTGGGCATTACAAATGGCCAATATGAGTGCCATTTACGAATATTTGGGTGCTGAACCCGATAAATTACCGTTTTTATGGTTAGCTGCTCCGCTTACTGGACTAATAGTACAACCCATTATTGGATACTGGAGCGATAGAACCTGGCATCCTAAATTAGGTAGAAGAAGACCATTTTTCTTGGTTGGAGCTATTTTAAGTTCCATTGCATTGATTTTTATGCCCAATAGCTCATCTTTATGGATGGCAGCGGGATTGCTTTGGATATTGGATTCTTCTATCAACATTTCGATGGAACCATTCCGCGCTTTTGTTGCAGATAAACTTCCCGAAGAACAAAGAACCCTCGGATTTTCCATGCAGAGTTTATTTATTGGTTTGGGATCGATAGTAGCGAGCTCATTACCTTGGATACTTTCTCATTGGTTTGGGATTACCAATAAGGCAGAATCAGGAACCATTCCATTCAATGTAAAAATCAGCTTCTATATCGGAGCTGCAGCTTTCATGGTATTCGTACTATACACGGTATTTACTACCAACGAATATCC
>CAZQFZ010000088.1:0-9644 GCA_964592635.1 uncultured Rhizobium sp. | reverse complement strand
TTCGCTATATAAAAATTGCTAAAACGCCCGAAACCCGTTCTAAACGAATACTTGAGATTGCCCTATTGGCTCAAAAAGGCGAAAAGTTGAAAGGAAGTTGATTGCCGAAATTAAATGTTCTCATCATTGCCAAACCAAATTGATTCGCTGCATGATTGGATGCGAATGGGTGTTTTTTAGTTTGAGGGATGGAATTTCTGTTGAAATTGCGTTATTTGCATTATAATGAAAAACGCCATCGGTTTTGTGTTCTTAATTTTTTGTTTCGCTGTATTAAAGGGACAGGAATTCCATGTTTTTTATGAAAATGAAAAATGCGGAATAATGTCGTTAGACAGTCAAGTAATTGTGGAAGCAAAGTATGATGCCATTGATTGTTGCAATGAATGTTACATGGGTGATGTGATGTTTAAAACCATCAATAACGGTAAAATTGGATTTTTAAATACGAACGCACAAGAAATTGTTGCTCCAGTTTACGACAGTTCAGGTTATTGCTGGATTGGGGAGTTGATGGCGGTGTGCAAAGAAGGGAAATGGGGATATATCAATACTTCAGGTAGAGAGGTCATTCCTTTGCAATACGAAAAAGTGGATAGAACTCCCTATCATTCTGAGAGTTTGGAAGTGAAAAAGAATAATTGGTACGGAATGATAGATCATGAAGGCAGGGTGTTGGTTCCTATACAGTTCGATGGAGTTAGGCAATTGTACAACGCGCCCTATATTTCGGTTTATACTCGGTTATTTTGTGATTCTATTGATGTAATTGTTACCAATGATTACGGTGATGAAAAAACTCAGAAGCAAGAAAAATGTAAATACAAATGTGGATTGTATGATTTGAAGGGGAACTTGGTGTTACCGCATCAATATGATGAAGAGGTAGATGTATATGATTCGATGGCAGTACTTATAAAGGATGGTAAAACCTGGTTATACAATCTTCATTTGAATAATAAACAACGGATTCAAAAACTGGATCAACTTATGATTCATTCCTCCAATCCCAATTTTGCGGTGGTTCGCAATGGTGTTAAGTGGGGAATTTACGATGTAAAACGAAATCAGCCGGTTACCAAAATTATTTACGATGAAATCGAAACCTTATTCGGTAACAAAGCGTGGTTCAAAGTGAGGTTGGGCAATGAAATTTATTTATTGGACAAAACTGGAAATCGAATTTCTGAGTAAATTGTTATTAAAATCGTGAAAACTATTCTGTATTTTTTCATCGTGGCCATTGGTTTGAATGGCTATGTTCATGCTCAAAATTTATACGTCCCCAAAAACGCGGCTGAATATAGAAATTTAACCGAATCCAAAGTCTTTTGCGACGCTCAAGAAAAGATGTTGGAGAGGATTGAAGCTGAAGTTCCCAATTTGACTTATGCGGTAATTGGTTGCAGGTATCAATTTAATTTGAGTTTTGGAAAAGCAATACAGCGAATGGGGCAATTTATTGAAGAAAATTTGACCCAAGAACAAAAAGAATCGTATAAGGAAAAATTAAGCATTCAAGTTGATGGTTTATTGGCCAATATTGTTATGAATGCTGAGTTTGCAAATTCATTTATTGAACTGGTAAATGAACGAGCTAAAGGTAAAAATATGCCAGAAAATATTTTGCAAACGTTATTAGTGTACCAATTTTTTGATCAACCAGCTAAAGAAATACAAGAGGGATTTAGCTACATCTTTTCTACCAAAAATCTACCTAAGGCCAAAAATGCGGATATACAATTCAGATTACCGATAAGTTGGGTGGCAGAAGAGGCCAATCGTCCTAATATTGTAAAGAATTTTAATTACATAGGTGAGAAAGGCGTTGCATACATGAGTTTCATGGTAAGAAATATGGAAGTTGCAGTAACTTCAGAAGATGCCAAAGTGTTTTTTAATGACAAAGAGACTGTAACGAAAATAATACCCAAAGGAGCCACTCTCATTTCCTATAAGCCCATTTTTATAGACCGTCAGCCTGGGGCTATGGTCGAATTTGAACATGTAAGTCAATTGTTGGATGTTGAGATCAAATCTCGCATAGTACAATACATTTTTACGTTCGGAAATCAAATGTATTTTTTAACGGGCAGTGTTGCGGGCGAAAAAGATGAGAACCTTACAGAAAAATATCAAAAATACTCGCCCGTATTTAGATCCACTGCGGTCTCCATTGTGTTAAACAACCAATGGAGGTGATTCGATTCAAAATGGTGCAGCGAAATTGAATTATCCTGCTAATGTGTAAATCAAATTAGGTGGTACACGTTGGAATTTCTTTTTAGGTAAGGGTTGAAGTACTCGAATTAGAGTTAGCACAATTGAACAGGAATTTCTAAGTGCAATTTGGCAGAATCTTTTCCGTTGATGCAGTTCAATATCTGCTCGGCTGCTGCCGATCCGATGTTTTTCCCGTTGTGAAAAATATAGCGCAACTCCCGATGCAAAAACGGCAAGGTTAGTCCATCTGAAAAACCGATCACCGTGCAACTCTTAGATAAGTCATGCTCTTTAATTGCTTTTACAATTCCGTGTAAGACTTCGTCTGTGATTCCAAAAAATGCAATCTGGGGATTTCTTCGAATCTGTTGTTCTGCAAATTCATAGGCCTCACGTGAATTGCTAGCATGAAACTCTATTATTTTTTTCTGGGGATCCAATGCGCTGTTAAAACCTAACTTTCGTTTTTGAGAAATACTCAGTTCATCTGGGCCATATATGGCAGCTACTTCGAGGCAATTTTGTTCATTTATATAAATAGCACATTGTTTAGCAGCCGCAATCTCATCGATGTGTACGGTAGAATATTCATTGGTTTCTAAAATATTATCAAACAATACAATCGATATCCCCATTTTTTTGCAAGGTTCCAAATGCCGAAGATCCTTAGTTTGATTACTTACAGATAGCAATATTCCGTCAATACGCATATCGCAACATTGTGTAATGGCTTCAATTTCTTTCTGCAATTGATCTTCAGTAATCAATACCAAGGTCTGAAAATGTTCTGCGTTCAGACGCTTGGTAATGCCCTCAATTACATCGGGTATAAATGAGTGGTAGATTTTGGGAAGAATGATTGCAATGAGTTTGGTCTGTTTTTTTCTGAAATTTGCTGCGAAGCTATTGGGTTTGAATTGAAGTTCTTCGGCGAGTTGTTGTACCCGATTACGCATTTCTATACTGATATCGGGGTGATTATTAAGGGCACGAGAAATGGTAGACGGACTCACATTCAATAATTGAGCAAGATCTTTGATGGTCCAAGTTTTCACCCTTACAATATGCCTATTTTTTTCTTGATTATAAAAAATGTGAAAAAAAGTTATCAACCGCAAACGATTGCACAAACGATTGCGCAATCGTTTGCGGTTCAAAATCAATCTTTTGGCAATTAAATGTTTGTAAAACACATTTAACTTGCCCCGCTGAAACCAAAACTAAAAGTAAAATATGAAACTAAACAATTACTTTAATTTAAAGACATTAGCAAGTTTGTTATTGTTACAATGGGGTAGTGTTCAAACCTCCCAAGCTCAAACGGGTTCACAGAAAGATTCTGTTGAAAGCATCAACGAAGTGGTTGTAACGGGTGTTACCAATCCCAAAGCAGCAATCAATTCTTCGATTTCTATTTCTACTCTGCGTGCAGAACAAATTGAAAAATTGGCACCTAGAACCACCTCCGAGATTTTTCGTCAGATTCCTGGTATCCGTTCAGAATCCTCTGCCGGTGAAGGAAATACCAACTTGTCTGTGCGTGGTGTGCCTTTAGCAACTGGTGGGTCAAAATATTTACTCATACAGGAAGATGGTTTGCCCGTTCTTCAGTTCGGAGATATTGCATTCGGAACACAAGACCAATTCGTTCGCGCCGATGCCACCATCGGTAGAATTGAATCAGTACGCGGTGGCTCAGCTTCCACCTTGGCTTCCAATTCTCCTGCGGGTATTATCAACTTTATTTCTAAAGATGGACGCAAAGAAGGCGGTTCGGTTTCTTCTTCCATAGGTGTTGATTACAGAAACTTTCGTACCGACCTTGAATACGGGTCGAAAATCGGTAACGGTTTGTACTTGCACATGGGTGGATTCTATCGTCAAGGTGTGGGTCCTCGTGATATAGGATTCAACGGTAACGATGGTGGACAATTCAAGGCCAACTTATTGAAAGAATTTGAAAAGGGCTACATCAAAGTGTATGTGAAAGCTTTAAGAGATCATACAGCTGCTTACATGCCTATGCCAATGACAGTAAGTGGTACCAATGCGGCTCCTATTTGGGGATCTGTTGACGGGTATAATGCATTAAATGGGGGACTTCAAACTCCATTTATGTCGAATATTATGGCTTTAAACGAAGCCAATCAGCCTGAAATGGTGAACATACACAACGGTATGACATCCAACTATACGGCTATTGGTTCTGAGTTCAAATTTGACTTAGGAAATAATTGGACTCTTACAGGTCGTATGCGTTCTGCGGGTGTTAATGGTCGTTTCGCGGCTCCATTCCCTGCTAATTTTGGAACAACTGAATCCATTGCTGCTGGATTAGCGGGAGCAGGAAATACATATGCCTTAACCAACCAAGATGGTTCAGTTTACGAAGGTAAAACCTTAATGTTAATGCATTTATTTAATACCAAATTGAACAATTTCAATTCGTTTACCAACGATTACAACATCAATAAGAAAATGTCATTTGGTAACATCAATTTCGGTGTATATCAAGCAAATCAAAAATTGAATATGTCGTGGTTGTGGAATTCATATTTAATGAGTGCAGCTGATGCTAAAAACGGGTATTCTCGTTTGGTTAACATCAATCGCATTGATTCAAACGGTGTGAATACCGCATTAACAGAAAATGGATTATTGGCTTATGGCGTTCCTGCTTGGGGAAATTGCTGTCAACGTAATTACGACGTGAACTACGATATTTTGGCTCCGTACATCAACAGCGATATTGAAATCAATAAGGAGCTTACTTTGTCGGTAGGTGCACGTTACGACATGGGTTGGGCGAATGGTACTTTTGCCGGAGCTGTGCAATCCCCAATGAACGATATTAATGGAAATGGACAGGTTTCAGAAGTTGAAAAAAGTGTATCAATGATCGATAACAATAAATCAAGTGTGGTAAATTATGATTGGAATTACTTATCGTATTCATTAGGTGCAAATTATCAATTGAACAAGCAAAGTGCGGTTTTTGGACGTTACTCGAAAGGCGGTCGCGCAGGTGCTGATCGTGTTCTTTTCGGAACTTACTTAAATCAACAAGGGGGTTTAACTGCTGCTAATAATGTGGTAGATTTTACTTCGCAAGCGGAATTGGGTTACAAAATGCGTAAGAATAATCTGATGTTGAATGCAACCGCATTTTTTGCTCAAACCGATGAGAAAAATTATGAAGCTACTACTCAAAAATTCTTCGATCGTACGTACAATGCGATGGGATTGGAATTGGAAGCACGCTACACCATTAAGAATTTCCAGATTTATGGTAATATGACATATACTTCTGCTAAAATTGCCGCAGACGAAGTCACTCCGAGCAATGTAGGAAAAACTCCCCGCCGCCAGGCACCTATTATTTACAGCATCACTCCGGTGTACAATTTCAACAAAGATTTGCAATTGGGTGCTAACGTAATTGGAACTGGTAGTTCGTATGCCCAAGACAATAACGAATTAGTTATGTCTGGATATTTCTATGTAAATCCTTACATTTCATGGTCTCCAATTAAGAATTTCAATGTTATGTTGCAATCCAACAATGTGTTGAATCAAATGGGAGTAACAGAGTCAGAAGAAGGTTCAATTTCTGAAAACAAAACCAATTATGTAAGAGCTCGCTCCATTGCGGGTCGTTCAACAGCCATAAGCATACGTTATAATTTTTAAAGCTTTTTTTATTTTTGGCAAAAGGGATGGGTGTTTAAGCACCCGCCCTTTTTTCATTGAAAAAAGATTGGGTTTTCGCTGATTGATAAATAGTTTCCCAACCAAGCGATAATCTATTTACCAATTGTATTCTGAACACTTAATTTGTTTCCTATTTCATTTTCAAAAATTTATATAGTTTAATACCCCCTAATTTTTTCCATAATACGTTATATCTAAACCAATTTTTACGCAGTGTACAAAGCAGAAGCCATCGAGGTATTGAGAAAAAGCTCCCATTCATTGGGATTCCTTGCCACCGCGCAAGGCGAAGAAAACTATGATCGGGTATGGTCGCGCGATAGCGCCATTGCCGCATTGGCTGTTTTTTTGCACGAAATTACTGAGTTATATCCCGTAGTGCGGCAAAGTATTTTAACATTGGCTTCCCACCAACAGGATAACGGCTTGATTCCATCCAACGTAGGGGTTACTTCTTCGGGGGATGCAATTGTGAGCTACGGTACATTGGTGGGTCGAGTTGATGCACAAACCTGGTGGATCATTCAAACCTGTCTTTATTTAAAAATAGATCAGGATGAAGAATTGAAGCATCAACTGAAACCACAGCTTTTAAAAACGTTGAATTTGTTAACGGCTTGGGAGTTCAACGCTCGTAGTCTAATTTACACTCCACTCGGTGGCAATTGGGCCGATGAATATATCATTTCAGGTTATACGCTTTACGACAACTTATTGCGGTATTTGGCCCTGCATTTGTTTTTGCAAATCTGGCCCGAAGAAACGAATTTTCAATCCCAAAAAATAGAAGTTTTAAACGCCATTCGTCACAATTTTACAAAAGAAACCAATTCAAATAACTCAGAAATTCACGCACGAGCCAAATCGATCTGGCAGCAAAAGCAATTGGAATTTTTCCCAGCGGCTTTTGATTCCGCTCGTTATTCAACCTATTGGGATGCTGCCGCCAATGGCTTGGCCCTACTTTGTGGATTCAAAAGTGCCGATGTATTTTCAACGGTTCAACAATTTTTAAACGTTTATCCCCATGTTCATCGCAATAATTTAGCGAATACCCATAAAACCTTTGAGGAAATGGATCCTGATTTTGCAGGATTTATTCCCGCATTTTGGCCCGTGATTGAACCCAGTCAACCCGATTGGATTCTGCTGGAGCAACAATACAATTACCAATTTAAAAACCAACCCTACCATTTCCATAATGGAGGATCTTGGCCCGTAATGACGGGTGTTTTGGGACTGGGTCTCACATCGCAAGACCATCCCCAAATAACAGAAAAATTACGACTTAACTACGAACAATTCTTGCGCGACAGCGACAACGTGCAATTTTCTGAATATATATCGATGGATGCCCACGAGCCAGGAGGCAAAAAGCAACTTTGTTTTTCCGCTTCCGGTTACTTGTTTTTATGCGCATCCAAACAACAAATCCATGAAATTTTTAACTTATGATAGGTGAAGAGATTGACGATACGAAATTGAATACTGCGGCCACCCATGAACTGTTGTCCGTTTTTGAACATGTGTTGAATACACCCAAGTTAGTGATGGCCATTGCCGGTGAATCGGGGAGTGGAAAAACGTACATGTCGGCCGCTTTGCACAAGGAATTTCTTAAAAATGGAAAACAGTCCCTTGTTTTGCATATGGACGATTTCTTCTTCCTTCCCCCAACGCCCAATCATCTGCAGCGAGTTGCAGATATTCGCAATGTGGGCCCGCAAGAGGTAAATTTAAAACGCCTCAATGAAATTATTTTATTGTTCAAAAATGGCGGGATTTCTGCTGTAGTTCCTCAGGTGCATTATTATCAAAACTGTATTGAAGAAACAGAAGTTGCATTGTTCGATGTGGATGTTTTGATCATCGAAGGTACCTATGCATTTTATTTGGAACATACCGATTTTCATTTGTTTATGTCGCGCAATTATCATGAAACTCGAGAATTACGTGAAGAACGCAATCGGGGCAATGAAATTAATGATCCATTCATTGAACAGGTATTAGAAATTGAGCATCAACTCATTAGTTCAAAAAAAGATAAAGCGGATGCTTGGATCGATTTTCATCATAACTTAAAATATCATGCTCAAGATTCATAATCGATTAAGTTTTTGGCAGCTGTGGAACATGAATTTTGGTTTTCTGGGAATTCAATACAGCTTTGGGTTGCAACAAACCGCAATCAATCCCATATACATGTTATTGGGAGCCAATCCCGATGAACTGCCGTTGTTGAATTTGGCAGGGCCCATGACCGGATTGTTGGTTCAACCCATCATTGGTGCATTTAGCGATAAAACCTGGCATCCTCGCTTTGGCAGACGGAAGCCGTATTTTTTAATCGGTGCAATATTGTGTTCTTTGGCGTTGTTCGCATTTCCATTTAGTTCAAGCATTTGGATGGCAGCCGGACTGTTATGGATTTTAGATGCTGGAAATAATACAGCCATGGAGCCTTATCGGGCATTTGTTGCCGATATTTTACCTATTTCTGAACAACGTAGAGGTTTTCTGATACAGAGTTTTTTCACCGGATTTGGAATCAGTTTAGCGAATCTTTGTTTATACGTTTTTCAAAAAAACAATTGGCTCAACCAACAAACCAGCAATGGGTTGCCCTATTGGGTGTACTTAGCGTTTTTGATTGGGGGAATTACTTCGATTTCTACTGTTCTGTGGGCCATGCACAAAACAAAAGAGAATCCCCCAACGGAAGAGGAATTGAAACATCTTCGCGAGAGTTCAAAGGGAGTATTTTCGCCCATTGTGGATGTGGTTTTGGCCATAAAGGGTATGCCCAAAATTATGTGGAAATTGGCCTTGTTATACCTGTTTCAATGGTATGCACTCTTTGTATATTGGCAGTTTTCTTCGCTATCGCTAGCAGAAACCGTGTTTAAAATTCCTGTGGGTAACGCCATGAACGAACATGAAAACTTTACCCAGGCAGTAAGCTTTAGCGGTTTGCTCAATGCCACGTATAATATTATCACTTTTATAGTCGCCCTTTTGTTGATGCGGGTTTTAGCGCGGTTTTCGGCGTACAAAGTGCACAGTTTTGCTTTGTTATTAGCAGCTTTAGGACTGTATTCTATGTCGCAAACATCCATTCAATCTGTTCAATTGTTGAATATTGTAGGACTTGGAATTGCTTGGGCGAGCATAATGGGTGTGCCGTATTTGATGGTAGTTGAATCGCTTCCCAAAGAAAAATACGGTGTGTATATGGGCATTATAAATATGATGATTGTAATACCGATGTTGATTGAAACCGTTTCCTTCGGTTCGATTTATCGTAATTTTTTAAATGAAACTCCTTCCAATGCTATTGCATTCGCGGCGGTATTATTTTTAGTTGCAGGTTTTTTGAGTTGGACGCTATTTCGTCCCCAGAAAAATCCGTAATTTGTAATACCATGAAAACAAAACCTTGTGCGCTGTGTTTTCAGCATTTTTCGACCATGTATCGAATTCAGTTGCAAAAAGGCAAGGTGTGGATTTTTGTTTGCACCGATTGTTGCAATAAATCTAAATCGGAACCCCATTACCGCTACGGCGGCACCTGGAAGGGGTAGGGATGGGGTGACAAAATGCACCCATCGGCAAATTCTAACAAATTCATTATCTTTGTAAAAGTATCACGAGACCAAAAGGTCACCAACCGAGCTCAATTCCAGCTACGGTGGTAAAATGATGCGGGCTTC
>CAZQFZ010000087.1:0-9678 GCA_964592635.1 uncultured Rhizobium sp. | reverse complement strand
TTCAAATTTCTCTAACCAATTGATTCTCTTCTAATTACAACGGGACAGCACTGATCTTGGATAAATTATTTTATTAAAAAATCAGTCTAAATAAAATAATTTTTTTAGTTTTATGAGAAATACCAGAATTAAAATTCGAGATAGGATGAAACTTTGAACCCGAAATTATGTCCAACGCTTTGATGCGATAATCTCCAAATAGCATCCACTCGGATGAATTTAAAAATGTTCTCTACTCCTACACCAGTTTCAATGTATGGCACGAAATTCAGAGATTTGATGGGTACAATATGGTTTTGTTTTTGAATTTCTACGGGTAAAAGTTGCTGGTTTTGATTGGATAGATACCCTTCAATCATTTTAGCTGATATCACTTCCCTCCATCCCAAACGGTTCAACAAAGGAATTCGATTAAAAAAGAATCCATTGAAATGATGTTCAGAAATGAGTTCGATGTTTTGGTCGGTAACGAATTCAAATAAGTACATTTGATTGAAAGCTCGTGCATTGTAAACAAATGATTGGTTTCCAAGCGGGATGTTCAATAAAGGGAATGGTACGGAACCAAAAATTTTATTGGCTGAAATTTTATATTGAGTTCTGCCTCCAACCGACCAAATATAGGTATGAGTGAAATTGAAACTTAGTTTGGAATAACTGTGTTGACTGCCGAAAATTTGGGGTATTGCTTTCTGGTAAGTAAGGGTGTATTTGGGACCAGGAGTAGCCCAATTCGATCGGCGATTATCGTTAATTACATAAAAAACTTGAGGTTCATAAGTAAGTCGGAGCGAGATAAGAACATTGTTAAGATGCGTTGAAATGTTATCGGCATGTGCCGTTTCTAACCAACCCAATTTAAAACGTTGGTCATAAGGCAGATCATAGATTCTATGACTGAATTTAACATTGAAATCCAATCCTCTAATAATATCTCTTTGATAGCTGAAATAGGTGTTTTTCGAATAGGCTAAACTATTGCTAAAGAACATGTTCAATGCGAGAATTAGTGCATCACCGGATGTCATGTTTTCATTATCAACGAATCCAAGCAGCTCGGTGTCTTCGGTTCTCGAAAATTTGATTTTCTCTCCTTTTTTAATATTTCTATACCAGGTGATGTTTGCACCGTATTTGAATCGTTGGTCTTTGAAACCATAAGCACCAAAGGCTTCAAATTGCCAGGTTTTTGAAAAATTATTGGAAGTTCTGAATCCCCAACGGGTTCGGAACCCTTCCAATGGGTTTAACAAGGCCAAATAATAGTAAGGCCCCAAATCTACTTTCCAGTTTTTACCTGAATAGTATCCACTCATCAAAAAATTTAGTGCCTTGGCGCTGCGGTCGATGGTGGGAATATCGCGTACAGCTTCAATTTTATCGACTACTTTTTGTTCAAAAATATTGGGTTTGATGTGGGCCGATTCATACCAAAAGGAGTCGGATTTATTCAGAGCATCGGCAGCCACTACTACCGCTTGGTCAAAAAATCCGGCAGAAAAATCCGGTAACGAGGTGTAATTTCTGTAGGTAATGACATTGGTTGCCAACACTCCCAAACTTTCTTTAGAGAACTCAGAGAGATCCACCAAAGATCTTGAATTCACGAGCACATATGGTAGTTTATTAATGTTGGAAGGTCCAAATTCTTGGGTTATTCGTAACCGATCCAAGAAATTAATTTGTGATGCATCATTGATTTCTAAGTTCAGTCGTGTAATTGCTCCAGTGTTTTCTTCAATCCAAATTATCCCGTTGAATAGAATATCGTTTTTGTTTTTTGGGGATATTTTCACAACAAACCATCTCAAATCATGGGTTTTATCTACATCGATGAGTTTGTAATTATAAAACAATGGAGCAACATCTGCAATGGGCGATACGATTCCTTTTCCCAGCAATTGAAGTCGATTTCGGTAAACATTATAACGCGCAAATGAGCTCCCTGTTAATTGTGAAGCGGTACTTCCATCGGTAATTCCAACACCACGAACCCGCGTGGCAAGGATATCTTCACGTTCTAAAATGGATGACTTTTGGTGGTAATATTTGCTTAGGGTAGTAGAGAAGAATACGGGAAGAACTGCTTTTTCCGTATCACCTGTTAAGTATTCAAGGGTGTCGAAAAGGGCGTTTATTTGTCGACCAACTTTGAGTCGTTCAATACGTTTAGACAAATTGTTTACCGATAAAATGGTTTTTGCGAATACTTCGCATTGATAATTTACCATTTCATCAGGATTATTTTTTTCTCTGTTTGCAATGGCAAGTTCCACCCATTTCATTGCAGGGTTAACTCCTAAAGAGATAGTTACTTCTTGGGTTTTGAGAATTTCGCGTTTGAGGAGTATGGTTTTTTCAATTAGGGTAAGCGTTGTGTCGATATAAACAGTTTGTGTTATCAATCCCCCGAAAATAAAACGAAGAGAATCGGAATAACATTGGGTAATGATGGTGTTGATTTTACCATCGAAATCGGTTTGAAAACCCATATTACTTCCGGTCCAATGTACGGTTGCAAATGGAACGGGGTCTTGGGTTTCCGCTTCATACACTTGGATTTTTATTCTCTTGGGATAGGAGTTCTGAGTTTGAGAAAACGCGATTCCCGTCTCCCAAAAGAGAAAAAATGAAACAAGCGATAAATATTTAAGCACAAACTTCATGGGGCAAACACAAAGGTAAATGATTTGGATGATTTTAGGGATTTAGTAGAAATCCGTAATTAAATTTTCAATTTTACGGAAAAATGCAATTGTATAAATAATTGACTCTGATAGTTTTGCCTGATGAATAATTCGGTTTTAACATTATTTAAAAAGAGTTCTTGGGTAATTCTTTATGGACTTTTGGTCTTTAATTTAAATTCTTGCGGATTGGTATCAAACGTTCGTGAACAAGGTGATTCTAAGTCGTGGATAGTTGCTGGAAAAGTAGGCGATAGAAATGGTTCTATAGATTCAAGTGCCCAATTCATATCCCAAAGAGTGTGTGCAATAAAACCAGTTAACGAACCAATAAATGTTAATACACGTGAAACTGCATCCGAATTAAAATGCAATCATTCGGAAGATAGTTATTTAGTCAAGCATGAAAACTTGAACAGTAAGTTTATCATTAAGAATAATTCGGCTTCGGGATTTTTAAAACTGAGTAGTCAAAGGAATAATTTTAAAGGCAAGTCGTATCCTATTTCTGCTTTGACAAAAACGAAATATAATCTAAAATCAAGTAAATTGTCGAAGGAGAATTCGGTGACTAATCCAAAAAAGAATAGAGCCATATTTTATGCACTCATGTCAACATTGTCATTGGTCATAGTATTTTTCATGACTGAAACGGGTTCCGACATATTGGTGGGATTGTTTTTCGTAGGGGCAGTTATATTATTCATTGTGAGTTTTATTCAAATGGGAATGAAGCCAGAAATATGTGCCTTACAAGCAGTGTTAACCATATTGTTGAATATTTTGAATATCTTTTTGGCTTTGATAGATCTATTACTTTGGGCTTTTATGGGAGTATATTAATGAAAGGATATTTATCACATACATGGGCGAGTTGATTGTTGAAATGGGAAACAAAATTCGTTTTATTTTTGATTACGAATTCTGTTGGTTTAATAATCTGAACTTTGATTTAAAATTTAACATAAAATTCGTTTAACTTAGAAGGGGGAATTTAGCAATGAATTTCAGAATGAGTAATCTAAATTGGAACTCGAGTTTTTTATGGAAACTACTCGTTTTGTTTTTGCTATTATGGAATTTGACAAGCTGTCAAAAAGAGCCACCAAGCACATTAAAGCCCAATTCGACATTGGTGTTTTCTGATCCAGATTCAACCATTATCGGTATGGATGTGAGTAGTTTGGCGATGATTCTTCGAAAGGGAGTTGATTTTAGGAACCAAGAGGGTAAAATTGTTGATATATTTGAGTATTTACGGCAAAGTGGTATTAATACAATTCGCTTGCGAACTTGGGTGGGTAGTGATCCCAACTATAATTCTGATACGATTTATAAAATAGCTCAATTAGCTACAAAAAGTAAGCTATTGATTTGGTTGGATCTGCATTATTCCAATACTTGGGCTGATCCCGGAAATCAACAAATACCACAAGAATGGAATTCGCAGGATTTCGATTTACTTAAGAATGACTTATCCGATTACACCCGAGAAATGCTGAATAAATTCCAACCGGATTTTATTCAATTGGGTAATGAAATTGATGGTGGTATGTTATGGCCGGTTGCCGTTATTAGTGATACAGCTAAGTTTTACGGACTTTGTAGAGAGGCTGTAAAACAGACCAGAATTGCTAGTCCCAAGACGCGAATTATTTATCACATTTCAAGTTATAAAAATGCAGATTGGTTTTTTAATCAGTTGAATAATCACGGTGTATATTACGACATTGGAGGTGTTTCATATTATCCTAAGTGGCATGGTTATAATTTGGATAGCTTGTTTCAAACATTAAACAGGGTTCAAAAAACCACAAAAAAGCGAATGATTATTGCCGAGAATAGTTATCCTTTTACATTTAGTTGGGCGGATTGGACAGATAATGTTGTTGGATGGGAAGGAGATTTACATCCCAATTATCCAGGAACAACAGATGGGCAAAGTAACTTCGTCAGTGAAATGCTGAAAAGGACACATTCGCTGCCTTTCGCCAGTGGTTATTGCTATTGGGAAGGTGTATGGATTTCATTTGATGGACCCGAATCGAAGCAGGGTTCACCCTGGGAAAATCAGGCATGTTTTGATTTCTCTTTCAAAGCCTTACCTGTAATGAAGGTATTCGGAAAATAATGTGTGATTATTATTACTATTGAATCCTTCATGATGGCTGGAATTGCAATCACTAATAAACAACCGATTACAAAAAAGATTTACTTACCAAGTTTTTAGATTTAGTAGAAATCCGTAATTATATTTTCTCATTTACGGAAAATTGCAATCTGATGAAAGAATGGTTCGGATAGTTTTGCTGTATGAAATTATCTATTTTGAAATCAATAAACAAGAATTCTTTATTAGTACTTATAGGAACTTTGATTTTAAGTTTGAATTCTTGTGGATTGGTGTTGAATGTTCGTGAACAAGGCAATTCCAAGTCTTGGGTGGTTGGAGGTAAAGGAAGCCATAGAGATGGTTCTACATATTCAAGTACCCAACTAATATCCCAAAGGGAATGTTCGATAAAACCAGTTAACAAGTCTGTAAATGTTAATTCAATGGAAACCGCATCCGAATTAAACCGCAATCATTCGGAAGAAAGTTATTTAGTAAAGCATGAAAACTCAAAAAGTAATTTCATTATTAAAAACAACTCGACTTCGGGATTTTCAAAAGTAGGTAGTCAATGGAATGGTTACAAAGGCAAGTTGTATCCGAATTTTGCTTTGAAAAAAACGAAAGACAACTTAAAGTCAAATAAACTATCGAAAAAGTATTCGGAGGCTAATCCCAAAAAGAATAGGGCCGTATTTTATGCACTCATGTCAACGTTATCCTTTGTAGTAGCTTTTTTAATGACTGCAACGGGTTCCGACATATTGGTAGGGTTATTTTTCGTAGCGGCGGTGGTATTGCTCATAGTGAGTTTGATACTAATGGCAATGAAGCCAGAAATAAATGTCTTACAAGCAGCATTAACTATATTGGTGAATATATTGAATGTAAATTTGGGTTTGTTAGATCTTCTTGCATGGGCTTATATGGGATACTAGTTCAAATAATAATTTCATAATTTTCTTCAAAAGGGCAGGCAGTACAAAAAAAGCACTATCCTGCCCTTTTGAATTTTAGTCTTAGGAAAGCAGATATATCCTACATATTCAAACCCCTTCAACAACTAAGGTTATTCCATCTACTTCGAGGATTTTGACTTGTTGTCCTGCTGAAAGTTCGGAGTTGGATCTGAGTTGCCATTGTGTTCCGCGGAAAATAGCTGTGCCTGTTTGGTGAGCGGTATTCCAGGTAGAAACTTCGATAATCGTGCCTTCAAAATCGTGATATCCACCATTTTTATTGGAGTTAAACCATTTTTTCATGGGATTTCTCAGCACAAGTAAGCTTCCCAACGAAATTAAAACTGCCGTTGTGATTTGAGCCGAAACGGACAATTCAACGTTCAAGAGCAACAGTAATCCGGTAAACAGACTCCCTATCCCCAGAAAAAAGAAAAAGAATCCAACCGTTAAAAGTTCAAGAGCTAAAAATAATAAACCCAGAGAAATCCAAATGGAATGAACCGATAATTCAGTTAAAAAGTTCATGATTTTTGATGTTTTACAACGCTCATGGCCGCTGTAACTAAAGAACCTACATCGGCAAAATTTGCTGGTAAAATCATGGTGTTCGTTTCTTTAGCGAGTTTGCCATATTGCTCCACTAGATTTTCAGCAACCCGCAATTGCACGGCTTCAAATCCACCGTCTTTTTGGATGGCAGCAGCTACCATTTCAATACCTTCCGCAGTGGCTTGAGCGATGGCTTTAATGGCTTGTGCTTGTCCCTCGGCTTGGTTGATTTGTTTTTGGCGTTCTGCTTCTGATTCCAATACTACTTTAACTCTATTTCCTTCGGCAACATTGATAGAGCTTTGTTTTTCACCTTCAGAATAAAGGATTTTAGCACGTTTTTCCCGTTCGGCTTGCATTTGCTTTTCCATGGCATTTAGCACGCTTGCAGGCGGGGTAATGTTTTTAATTTCATATCGCAACACCTTTACGCCCCAACCTTGTGCTGCTTCGTCAATTGCACTTACTACAGCAGCATTGATGTTGGTTCTTTCTTCAAAACACTTATCCAAATCAATTTTACCTATTTCACTTCTCATGGTGGTTTGAGCCAATTGAGTAACCGCGAATGCATAATCACCAATTCCATAAGCCGCTTTTTTTGCATCAACCACTTGTAAGAAAACCACTCCGTCCACTCCAACTTGTACGTTATCAGCTGTAACACAAACTTGTTCAGGGATATCGCGAGCCATTTCTTTCAATGAAAATTTATAAGCTACGCGATCAATAAAAGGAATGATAAAGGTTAGTCCCGGATTCAAGATTGAATGAAACTTTCCCAATCGTTCAATAACGTATGCTCGTTGTTGAGGCACGACTTTCGTCCCCAAAAAAATAAATAAAACTACAACGATGGCGAGGGTGATGGGTGTAAATAGCATAATTTTTATTTGCAATATAGTCAAAAGTAAATTTCTTTTCAGAACTTTACGGTGAATATCAGTAATCTATCGATTGTATGTATAAAATATTACTTATCATAGCGTTGTTGTCTTTTCAAATAACGGTAAAAGCTCAGTTGGGAGAACCACAAAATCGAAAGGACTGGGAATTGGAGCGTATAGCGGATCCTTCAACCGGTAAAGTTCCTGACAACGTACGTTTTAAGGAATTGGCATTTGTAAAAACACATGCTCAAAATGTTGTAGATCCGACGGCTGTTAAAGGTACCCCTTGGATGCACCGAGGTCCGTTTCATGTTGGGGGTAGAACCCGAGGTGCTGCGTACGATGTATGCAATCCGAATAGAATTGTTGCGGGCGGTGTTTCAGGTGGATTATGGCTCAGTGAAAATGGGGGGAAGTCTTGGCGTTCCACTCAAGAACCTCACGAAATGAGTAGTGTTTCATGTTTGGTTCAAGATCGAAGAAAAGGCTATGAACAGTATTGGTATGCCGGAACTGGCGAAGCTTACGGACAATCGGCTGGAGCTCCGGGCGCGTATTATTACGGAAATGGTTTGTTGATATCGTCGGATTCGGGTAAAACGTGGACCCCGATTGCTAGCACAGCGGTGAATACTCCTACAGTATTTTCGTCGCCTTGGCAATTGGTGTGGAAGGTTTTGGTGGATACTACGCGATACGATTCAACCATTTTGTATGCTTCCACCTATCAAAATGTAATGCGTTCTAATGATGGTGGTAAGACTTGGGTGGCAGTACGAAAAACTGCGGCTTATTTTAATGAAATTGAAATTGATAAAGACGGGGTCATTTACAGCACTTCGAGCTCGGATGCATCTATTGGGAGACGCGGAATTTTTCGAAGTATTAATGGTTGGGATTGGAAAGAAATTACACCATCGAATTGGCAAGGAAAGGCATATAATCGTTCAGTAATTGGATTCAATTATCCGAAGAATTCGGATTCAACGGTTCGAATGTATGTAATTGTGAATTTAGAGAATTGGGGAAAGCCGCTTCCCGATTCGAGAGGTGAAATAGAATGGGGAGGAATGTTTTTTATGGAATTGTATCGTAAAAATTCAGATTCGACCTTTTTGGGGGATGCCATGAATGGGATTAAAAGTCAAGAGGACATTTCGCAAAATTTACCTTTATCGAACTATGCACTCAACAGTTGGCGAACTCAAGGAAGTTATGATATGTTGGTGCAGGTTTATCCAGGATCAGCGCCCGGTAAGGATGTTGTTTTTATTGGGGGAACTAATTTATACCGTTCTGAATCGGGTTTCAGGGATTCATTGAACACGACTATGATTGGAGGGTATAAATGGAAAACGTCTTTACCTAACTTTGAAATGTGGCCCAATCAGCATCCCGACCAACATGTTTGGATGTTTCATCCAACAGATCCGAAAGTAGCATTAAGTGCCAACGACGGCGGAATTTTCCAAACGGATAATTGTTTGGCTGATTCGGTTATTTGGAATAGTTTAAACCATGGTTATCTAACTACTCAATGGTACACGGTTGCCATGGATCCGGCCACCAATATGAGTAATCTGCTGGTTGCTGGTGCACAAGATAATAATCAAATGCTGGTGAATGACCGATCACCTGATGCAATTTGGGATATTGGTTACCCTGGAGATGGATCTTATTGTGCTGTGGAACCCGGCGGAAAATTTGCCTATTTTTCCAAACAATTGGGAAACACAGTGAAAGCAGAATTGGATGCAAACGGAAAGGTTATTGCCAAGAGAAGAATTGATCCAATTGGTGTTCCTCGCAACAATTATCAATTTATAAATCCGTTTGTTTTGGATCCTAAAAATTCAAAAATCATGTTTACCGCAGGAGGACGACATATTTGGAGAAATAATCGATTGAATGAAATAGTTTTAGACCATTCTACCGATTCTATTTCTTTGGGATGGGAACGTTCTCAGGATTCTATAAGAGTGGTTTCTCAAAAGATTACGGCACTTGCGATATCGGTGGAAAATCCTTCCCATAAAGTTTACTTTGGTAACAATGTAAAGTACCTGTATTGCATAGAAAATGCAGATAGTGGATCGATGCGTTTCAAGACATTAAAAACACCATCGGTTACGGGCAGTGCGAATGTTAGTTGTATCGCCGTAAATCCCAAAAACGGTAATGAATTGGTGGTCTGTTATTCCAACTATGGAGTATATAGCCTATTTCATTCGAAAGATGGGGGTGAAAATTGGCAGAAAATCGGTGGAAATTTAGAAGCCAATGACAATGGAACTGGCGATGGTCCTTCGATTCGATGGTTTTCATTTGTGCCAGTTAAAGATGGTATGCTTTACATGGTTGGAACGAGTGTGGGGTTGTATGCCGCTGATACTTTATTGGGTACTCAAACGCAATGGGTGCATCAAGGACCAGGAGAAATCGGGCATGCCGTGGTAGATATGATTGCCTATCGAGAA
>CAZQFZ010000086.1:0-9912 GCA_964592635.1 uncultured Rhizobium sp. | reverse complement strand
GAAGTATGGATTTGGGTAGATTTTTGTCCAGCGTAGTTTATAATTTGGTAAGATCCATTTTCATCAATAACGGGAATGAAGTTAGAATCGATTTGAATGATTTGCACAGCATTTTCATTCAATCGAATCATTTTACGGTCCGCTTCAGGTTTTAGTAAGTTGTGTACATCATTGTAAATAAAACCGGTATTCAATTTGCCGGATTTGCTAAAAATAGCCCATTTCTGTCCGTTGTAAACGAATCCCAATCCCCGAAGAGTATCAAAATGGATTTGTTGAAATTTAGGTGGAAGAATTTCTTTACCCGCCGAGTTTAATATCCCCCAACGATCATTTTTATTTATAAATGCCCAATGCTGATGGAATTGTATAATTTCTTCGTAAGTACTGGGAGTCATGCGTGTTCCATCTTTTTCTATATAATGGAATTCCATGTTAAAGAAGTTGTCATTCTGACCTACTAAAGCGCATCCAGGAATCAGGGTAGAGCCGTTGGGAAGCCATTTTTTATAATAGGGTTGTGCAAACGGATAAGCGAAATCAAACATGCTATCTATCCAAATTTCCGACGATGAGGAATCTACGAAAAAGTATTTTGAGGGGCCAGATTCCGAGGTAGATAAAAATGGAACGGGGATTACTTTCAAATACCGCAGCGCATACTGTGCTTTTTCAACGTGAGGACCTCGTGGAAATGATTTTAAGAATTGAGAGTAGCTATTTTCAGTATTGATTTTTTTAGCATCTAAGAATGCTAAATTTTCAGCCAGTTTATAGGCACTATCGGCAAAAGGACTTTTTGGATATTTTTTTTGATAATTGAGGTAATTTGAAATTTGGTTGGCTTCTAGGGATTTGTTAAACTCCCAAAAAAATATGGTGTCTAAAGATTGGATTGACCAACGTTTTAAATCTCTTTCAAATTGAAATTCTGATGAATTAAAAGGGTCTAAATTATTAGGTTCACTCAGAATTTGATCGCAGTATCGTTGGAATTTAATAATGAAATCTGATTGTGGTCCTGATTTTAATGCAAAATTTAATAGGTTATTGTAAATTGTTCGAATACTTAAGTCCATTTCGGCAACGATAAACGAATCCAATGAGGGATAAGTATTGAGTAAATTATTCGAAGGGTAGTTGTTTCTATTGTCTTTAAGTTGTTGACGAACTGAGTTTAAATAATTGATAGATAGTAATTCATGGCTGAAATTAGGAATGATATTGCCTTGAAGAAATTCAGGATTTTGATTTGGGTTGAGAAGAGGAGTATAATGAAAAACGGGATTCTTTTTTACTGAAGCAGTAGCCGAATCTAAGTTCCAATTACCGAAACGAATTAATCTTGTGTAAACCAATAACTGCCCTTGATACAGTTCATTGAATTGATTGAGTGGTATTGGGTATTTTTTATTGAAATATTGTCGCTGTTTTTCGGTTTTTTGTGGATAATTGATATCAATAATTTCATTTACAAAACAAGCCTGTAGCAAATGATTCATTCCGATGGAATGATTGGTAGGGGAAGCCGTTTTGTTTAGTATTAGCAGGGCGGCGTTAAGATGAAAATACGGATTTATTGCATGTTCGGTGGATTGAGCGATTTTTTGGTGCAACTTAGCTGCTTCGGCATATTTACCTTTTTGTATTAAATGAGAAACTTTTAATACCGGATCAGCTGCTTTCAAATTCGACAGTGGCAATCCGAAAAACATCAGACAAAAAACTAAATTTCTAATCACGTTCACTGCTTCAAAGTTAATATCGAAGATTGCTTGTTTGGGTGTTGTTTTAATAAAATTCGTTGATTACTTTATAAATGAATTTAAATGCTTGAAATCCAATGCATATAGTTTTGAGTTTTAGTATTGTGGATGAATAGGCGCATTTTTTAAAATGCTTTCTATATGCTCCATTACGTCAGGAGTTAAAAGGTGCAGTATTTCTGGAGCTTTTAGGTTTTCAATGAGTTGTTCTTCTTTTGATGCTCCCAAAATTACAGTTGAAACATTTGGATTTTTTAAACACCAAGCAATTCCCAAATGGGGTAAACTTATTCCCAAATCTTGAGCAAATGCGTGTAATTTTTGCACTTTTGCGTGGTTTTCCGGAGTTAAAAGTCTTTCTGCAAGCCAATCTAATTCTTCGCGCTGTAAACGTGTGCTCGATTCTGTATTATTTAAGTATTTTCCAGTTAATAGACCGGATGCCAATGGACTCCAGATAGTAGTGCCCAAACCAACGGTTTTGTAAATTTGTTTGTACTCAACTTCTACCTTATCGCGCACCAACATATTGTATTGTGGTTGCTCCACAATCGGGCCGATCAGGTTATAACGCTGAGCCACCATATGGGCTTCCATGATTTCTTGTGCGCTCCATTCAGATGTCCCCCAATAAAGAATTTTTCCATGCATAATCAACTGATGCATAGACCAAACTGTTTCTTCAATGGGAGTAAATTTGTCGGGACGATGACAAAAATACAAGTCCAAATAATCTACTTGTAAACGCTGAAGAGCTTGGTTGCAGGCTTCGATAATATGTTTGCGATGCAGTCCTTTTTGTGTGGGATGAGTGGCTCCGGCTCCAAAGAAAACTTTGCTGGAAATGATATAGGAATCGCGACTCCAAGATTTCTTTTTGAGGATATCTCCCATAACTACTTCCGATTGTCCAGCTGCATAGACTTCTGCGTTATCAAAGAAGTTGATACCTGCATCGTAGGCGATATCCATTAAGTTTTCGGAAATTTGATTTTGAATTTGATTCCCAAAAGTAATCCAAGATCCGAAAGATAAACGGGAGATGGGTAGTCCTGATTTGCCTAGGTTTACGTATTCCATTGGGCAAATTTAGTAAAAGAGGGAAATGGAACGGGGGGATTATTCAAAAATCAGATAAAGTCCGTAAAAAATAAGAGCAACGGCAATGGTTGGGCAAACGTAGAGATTGATATGGTAAATAGATTCGATGGGGTTGAGTATGGAGAGTACGCAAGAGATGAAACCAAGAAATGCGCCAATGGCCAGGAATTTGAGACCGTTGCGTTGCCGGAGTTGGATTGCTGTTTTGGATGGGTTTTCGGGGGAATTTTTTTCGATGGGATTCATAAGTTATTGGTTATAAGTTGTTGTGTAATTTTCGAAGATAGGAAAAAGAGTTGTAACTTTGCAAATTGAAATTGTACGTTTTCAGGCAGAGGGGTTGATCGGAATAGACGGGATGAATGGAAGCGGTGTAAGCAGGTAGTGCGTTGTTGGTAGAGCACTTAAATCTGAACCTTCAAAACATAAGAGGCGAAAACAATTACGCCCTAGCTGCTTAATCCGAGCGATAAGCAATTGCTAGTTGTCCTGATTTTCTCTATCTGTGCCGAAAATCGTCAAGGGCAATCGACCTGCACGGGTATTTACTGGGAGTTCCGGCGGCCTGGTAAATTATCAGTTGGATGGGGGTGTAATTTGGCAAGAGCGGAGCCAATTGCACTCTGAAACTAATCCGTCTCTAAACCTGTAGAAAGCGCCAGTTTTCGCGTCTCCGGACGGGGGTTCGATTCCCCCCAACTCCACAATGAGCCCTTCATGGCTCACTCGGATGCCCCTTTTTAAGGGTCATTCGTTCGCACACGAAGCGAACCTTTGGTATAGACGTTTTTTAGCTCACTGAGACTGCAATAAAACTTGAATGATTGTGATTAATACCCGAAAAAACTAGTTTTTAGGTTGTTCTGTTTTGGGGTAAACTAGTTTTAAGGGCGGGCGATTTTTATCATTTTCTGGATTTTCACATTTATAACTAAGTTTTGGTATTTTAGCGTTTTTTTGTTTATAAAATTCTATTTGGCAAAAGAATTTTATAAACTTGCAACGCATTATTATTTGATCGGTTGTTAAAGAAATATTGCTTAGTGGAGTATCATACAATAGAAAATATTCTGTATTCATTTAGATTTAAAATAGCAGCAAATTTTGAGGTTTTTATAATTAGGAAGGTCGAGGCGATTTAATTAGTTTCGTGGGTAATGATTTAAAAGAAGAATATATTTTTATAATTTTACTTCTTCTAATAACTTAGCATTCTTATTGGGTATAAAAACATCAAAATAGTGATAGTATTAAGTTCAAATTTACACATTAATAGGTACATGAATTTCATTCAAAAAACATCTTCGTTTCTCAGTTTGATTGTAATAAGCTCTATTGCGATTGCGCAAACTGCTGGTTCTGGAACACTTTCCACAATTGAATCATTGGCAAAGAAAGAGGCTGAAAATAGTAACGCCATGGGTGAACTCAATAGAAAACACATGGATAGTTATGTTTCCGAGGATATTAAAGCCAAACGTTTGCAAAATGAGTTGTCTGAATTAGAAAGAAAAAAGGCGGAAAACGTGGAGGAAGTCAAGCGAAAACTTCAAAACAAATTGGATGAAATAGAAAATGGATCTACATGGATAAATAGGCGTAAATCAGCAAGAAAAGGTTGGAAAGAATACAATCCAGGTACTTGTAGTGCAGGTGGTCCACCCCCTATTTGTACGGCCGACCATTGGTATAGTGTTTCCGTTTCTGAGGCAATGAGAGAGTATGATGCATTGGTTCAGAAAGAGTTAAACAAAATTAGAAACGAAGAAAATAAATACGATCAAGATGTTGAAAACAAGAAAAGTGAAATTTCAGATTTTCAAGATGGTGATAATGAATTTTCGGAATTAAGAGATAAGTTGAACAAGAAAATGAATGAAATTTTGGCGGAAAACAGCGATATAAGAAAACGAATAGCGGAATTAAGCAAAATATATGTGGATCAAATTGAAAAGGAGATAAAAATCATTCAAAACAATGATATACGGGCTGTTATCAGTGAAATTGCTCAGAAACATTATAGTATCATTAAGTTAGGTGTTCTTGAAACACAGCTGTTGGAACTTGAAAAAGCAGAAAAAAAAGCGTTATACGATTTGAATGAAAAAATTCGTAAACAGAATGATCAAAAAATTGCAGATATCCAAAAATTAATAGTGCTTAAGCAGGATGATCTCAACGCGTTCAGAAGTAAGACTAATTCTTTGGTTTTTACATATAATCAAGAAATAGGCATTTTGCGACGTGAAGATTTTGGTATTGGAAAGTTGCTTGAAAAAAAGGATGCATTATCAACTGAAGAATTGGAAAAATTACTCAAACGACAGGTTGAAGTAAGGGAATTGATAAAGTCTTTTGAAACAAAAATTACTCAGGCAGATGCTGATTTCAAAGAGTTTAGTATTCGAATTGAATCTGAACTCAACGCATACAAGAATGACATATGGAATTTACAGGTGAATTTACCAACAGTTATCAGAAATGCTGAAGATAATTTAAAAGAGGCTTACACAGCTAAGAAAGAAATTATCAATGATGCAATTGCTGGACGGAAAGCGAAACAAATATCCACTGAAACGGCCATAGCGGTAAAAAAATCGGAATTTCGTAATAAAGCAAAAGAGTATGAAAAAATAGTGGAGCCCGAAAGGATTAGGCTCATGCAGGCGTGTAAGGAGAGTGGTTCTTCTTGTTGGGGGAGCGATGTGGTTTCCAAAATTTGGGGGAATGCAAATAAACTCATTGACTGTGCACAAGATATTGAAAATAATAATGTGCTTTATTCGGGTTGTGAAGAGGTAAATTCTTATTATTTAACGTTGTTTAGGTCGGTTAGGGATGGAATATCTGATGAGGATTTGGGGAAATTGCAACGTTCAAACCCAAGTTATGAATACCAGAAATTAATAGATAAACTTTGAATCGATGAAGAATTTTATACTTGTAATAATTTTAATATTTATTGGAACCTCTGTTTCTGCTCAAAGTAGCAAGTTTGATGATATGAAGCAAAAGATTGAACAGAAAATGAAGTTGAATCTTTGGGACGAGGTGCTGATTTTAGCAACGGATCTGATCATTGAGGATTATACAAAAGGGGATGGCTATTTTTATTCGGCTTTTGCATTTCAACGGATGGGTGATGAATACAATTGTCAGAAATACATTCAAAAAGCAAAATCCATTGCAGATGATGAACTTATGAAACGAATTGCTCAGTTAGAAAAGAACATTGCAGCGAAGGCAGATCTTCAAAATAACATTAAAGATGCAATTAATTTTGAATTGGCAAAGAATAAAAACTCTGCTGCTAATTCTTGGTATGCTGCTTGGCAAATGGATAAGTATAAAATTGAATATGCATTGAATGCGGTTTCAAACTACATGGATATTAAGGAGTACGAAAAGGCCTTAGAAATCCTTAAACAGCCTGAAGTAAATGTGGATGAACTGGCCAAGGAACTGATTAAAAAGATCAATGAAACCCCCAAAATGGTAGCGATTAATGGCTACAAATTTGCTGTGGCCGAAGGTGATAAGTATTTCAAGCGGGAATCGTATGAACAAGCAAAATCTTTTTACGAAAAAGCTCGGAATATTATGCCAAACGATGATTACGTATTATCAAAGTTGAGGGAAACGGCGGAGGAAATAAGTTGGCAGAAGGCCAAACGTTCGGTTTATGTTGATGAGGCAGAAATATATGCAAATTCTTATCCGTATGGGAAATACATCAATGAGGCCAACGGTTTAATCAAATACAATTACATTCAGAATGCAAAAAGTGCATACAGCGAAGCGAATGAATCAAGAATTGTGGAATACTACAATAAATATCAAAAACGTTTCCCCCGAGATAAGGAAATCGAAAAAATTAAAACAATATTATTGGATTTTTATTTTAATAGTGCAGAAACTGCATATCAATTAAAGCAATGGAGCAATGCTAAGGATTACTATAATAAGTACTTGGAGTTGTCGCCAAATTCCGGAAATGCCTTGTATTGTTTGAAGCAAGTGAATAAGTGTGTTCGAAAAGAAAACCAAAGCAGTGCTGATTATCAGATGTACACATTCGATGTTCAAAGTCCATTGGGATTTAGTCAGGGTTATTTGAATAATTACGGGTTGGGTAGTTATGTAACAGTGAAAATGAACTCTCAAATTGTGAAAGCGATTGATGTAATTTATAAGATTGATAATGCGGGGAATCACGATAGACCCGGTTCAGTGGTGAGAACAGGTGAAGTTAAAAATGCCAATATCGCGTTATCTGCTGGCCTAACATTTAAAGTGGCTTATCCTCTTTGGGCATTTATTGGAGCTGGGATTGGATATTATCCGGTATATGAAGAAGTGGACTGTTATTTTAGTTCAGGCGAATATTGGGAAGTAGATTGGTTGAAAAATACAGATAAAACGAAATACGGTATTTTTCCGGAAACGGGGTTAATGTTAAAACTAGGGGATGTTGCTGTTTTAAAATACGGGGTTTCTTATTACAATGGCATTTTACACCAAGTGGGGATAGGATATCAATTTTGATTAAATTCGTACTCAATAAGCATCTAAAATTAAATTAAATTCATGGGTGAAGTTGAAAATCAAAAGTATATTGGAATTGTAAAGTGGTTTCATGATAAAGTTAAAAAGGTCAATATTGGTTTTATAGAGCATGCTCAATTAGGAGATGTTTTCTTTCATGAGCGTACAATAGCCGAGGGACAAGATATCGAATCGTTTACCAAGGATACCGTAGTGGTTTTTACCGTTCAAGAATCAAAAAAGCATAAAGGAAAGTTAGAAGCAATAGGAGTAAAGGACTTAGATACTGAAAACGATTTAGAATTTTTATTTGGGCACTTTCTTACTGTGTTATTAAGTAAGGGCATTTATTCTGATTATAATTATTTGCAAAAACAAGTGAACGATAGAATTTTTGTTCTTTTAAATAGCGGTGAAAACCAAGAAAAAAAGGGGATTTTACTCAAACAATTTGAAGATTATATTCAATTGAGTTTGGATGAATCAAATGCTGAAAATGAGGATTTTATATCGCGGTTGTTGAAAATCAGCAAACATTTCTTTCCTGAAAGTCATGAAGACATTTCAAAAACCATAAGCCATTATTTATCTGACTCTTTGTACCATAAGCTCTGGTTAATGGGATTTTTTCCGAATTGTTCCGTTAATTACATTTCAGATAACTTACTGAATTTTAAAAAAGCTGAATCTACAAGAATATTCAGCAAGTGCACCTTGGATGAGAAATCGAGTATATTTTTTCGAATTATTTATCTAATCGAAAAAATAGATACAATTGAGAAAATAAAAAAAATCAAAGAAATTCTGAAATTATGTAAAGAGGTTGCTGCTGACATACATCAAAAATTTCTTGAAGCGACACTTTTAATTTGTCCTGATTACACGAGATTGGTGCTTTGGCTGGAAGGATATCATGAAGTTTTAGATTTTCATGCTTTTAAAATTTATATCATTACACTACCCGAAGAACAACAAAAGAGGTTTGTAAAAAAAGTACTGAAATATATTCATGAAGGTAAAGTACAAATTGCCATGGAGGATTTAACATCCTTGAATCTAATTGACTATGAAACGAGTTTGAAGGATTTTGAAATGGGATCAAAGCGCAGAATGGATTTTTCCACTAGTATTATTCTCAATGTAATTCAGGAATTGCATGACCATACTCCCATAGATTCCAGAAAGGATCGAGTTCAGGCGCGGCATAGAATTGTTGACTTGATTATCAATCAAATACAGAAACCTGATGACATCTTACGAATAAAGGGCTTTTTTGATGAGTGTAATGGAATATGCACTATCTCAACAACAGACGTACTAACAGAAACAGGAGAAGTATCAGGAAAAAAAATAGAGTATCGCAAAAACGAGTATCGAAAACCAGGGCGGCATCTAATTTGTGATGGACAAAAAGCAGTAGATAAGATTACGGGCAAGCCAATTCTTTCAAAAGAAGGCGTGGAATTTTGGTGGTGTGCGAATCAAAAGTGTTTCAAAACAGCTAGAGAATTACATCCCCCAGCTGAATGGGAGCAATATACATTATATGACTTTTTAACTATTCTTAAAGTGGATTTTGATGAGAAAGATCTTGAGACTTATTTGAGCGTCATCAACAAAACAAATAGATTTCTAAACCATATGACTTGCCGTGATTGTAAGCACATATTGCGTCCCATCAGACAAGCGAATTATGCATTTTATGGTGTCAATGAATTTCATTGTGTGAATCCTAATTGTGGTGAATTGGAAAAAGCTATTTACATAACGCATTGTTTGAATGGTAGATGTGAAGAGGTAATTGATAGTCGCGATTCTGTAAAATGCAAACCAACAGAAAAGGATAAAGAAAAATGTGGTTGGTATGTTTGTAGTTATTGTCACGCTTGTTGTTCAAATAACGGTATTGAAAGGCGAAAAGGGAATTTAAGTAATTCTGGACAAGTGTATAATTGTCATGAAACGGGGCATAGAGATAAAGGAGAAATTTGCTGCAACAAATGTGGATCATTAATGGATGATGGTTTGTTTGATCCTGAGAAGTATCAAGAGATGTTGGAGTGGTTGCACAATAACAAGAGTAATAAGGATTATATCATCAAGTACGGAAGCAGTGATAATGGTTATTGGTTTTTATTTGGTTCCAAAGATTGGTCGCCTGAGGCGCTTCAATTAAATATGCGAAAACTATTGAAATTGGGTTTCAGAATTCCGGATTATGGAAAGGGTGCAAAAGGGACTCAATTGGTAACAACAAGAAATAGCTCGGAAACTTTTTTGATTTGTAGGAATAAAGAATGCGGTCATATTGTTGATTTTTCAACCGATTTGGAGAAAGCCAGTGTCATGAGAAATTTTCACACTTTTCGATTGAAGACTTCAGATGTAACCGATTAAAATAGAGCTGTTTGCAATTGTTGGATTTATAGTGAATGAATTTCATATTTAATTGTAAATTTGTTCATTATATGAAATTTGATTTAAGGTTCTACAATCGGTA
>CAZQFZ010000085.1:0-10102 GCA_964592635.1 uncultured Rhizobium sp. | reverse complement strand
TTGTAAATATCGTGTTTGTACCGCGATAAATTCTCGGGTTTTGAAAACCATTCAATCGTTTCAGTTAAACCTTCCTTCAATGGAATATTAGGCTTCCATTGTGTGTGTTCAAAGAGTTTTTCTGCTGAACCCAATAATCGAAACACCTCACTATTTGCAGGACGCAAACGGTCAGTATCCGTTTCAATCTCAGATGAAGGATGAATTAAATCAATCAACAACTGAGCTAAATCGCCTACGCTAATTTCCTGTTGTGTTGCAATATTGACTTCATGTCCAATGAGACTTTCATTTTCAGCAATTTTTACAAATCCTTTGGCAGTATCTTTTACATAAACTAAATCTCGCGTAGGAGTAATATCGCCCAGTTTAATGATGGGCTCTTTATTTAGCAATTGGGTTATGATGGTTGGTATTACTGCTCTAGCCGATTGACGTGGGCCGTATGTGTTGAATGGACGAACCAAGGTAACAGGCAAACCAAAACTTCTGTAAAAACTATCGGCCATTACATCGGCACCAATTTTTGAAGCAGAATAAGGCGACTGACCTTGTTTGGGATGGGTTTCTGTAATGGGTACAAATTGAGCAGTTCCGTACACTTCTGAAGTAGAGGTTACTAAAACGCGTTCTACATTCAAACGTTTAGCTGCTTGAATGATGTTTAATGTGCCACGGATATTGGTATCTACATAACTATCAGGCGAATGGTAACTGTAAGGAATGGCAATTAAAGCGGCTAAATGAAAAACCACTTCACATCCTTCCATAGCGGTATAAACTCCATTTGGATCGCGTACATCGCCAGAAAAAACTTCAATTTTAGCTAATGTTTCTTTAGGAAAAGTATCCAGCCATCCCCAAGAATTGAAAGAGTTATAATAAACAAAGGCCTTAACATGAGCGCCACAGTCAATCAAATGTTCAACTAAATGGCTTCCAATAAAACCATCTGCACCGGTTACAAGAACTTTTTTGCCAGCAATTTTCATTTGTTACAAAGGTAATTTTTTTCTTTGATACGCATCGATGAAGCTATTTTCGGTTGCATTATAAATTTTTTGGTTGCGGAATTCTGCATACTGAGCGAGTCGAAAATGTGCATAAAATGCTTTGGTTAGATTGGTATAAAATTCGTGCATTCGAACAGAACGATTTTCAGGATGTCGAAGAGGAATCCATTTGGTCTCGACTTCATAGAAATGATCGTCTCTCATCAACAGTTGATTTTCATGATTTACTACTAAGTTGGAGTGGAAGTTGCTTTCAACACCCAGTAAGTAGATTTCTTTAAACTGATAATTGATTGCTTGGAAAATGCAGGTGTTAATTACATTTTGGCTTTGAGGACTTCCCAGTCCGGTTTGGTAAGCCCAGTTTTCAAAGGGTTGAAACCCTTTTACTACAGTGTAATTGAAGAATTGAATTGAGAATTTCGGGTCTTTTAGCTTTTCAACAATTGCGGTTTTTCTAAAAAGTTGTGGGATAAAAATGGTGATTTTCCAATCAGCAGCCAGAATTTTTTTCCATGACTGATTAATCAGTTTCTGAGTTCCTAAAAATTTTTCGTTGGCTTTAACCGCAGGAGCTAACTCTGGTTTTTCTAGGGTCTCAATGCTAAAATCGAAAAAGGCTTTATCCAAAAAAACGTAGTATTCAGGTTTAACTTGGTTGAAAATGGGTTGAGAGGCAAATAGATTCACCGTCATCAATTGGTAATTCGATCTCTTGAATTCGGGGTCTTCTAAAGTAACAGAAGCAGATGGGCCATTTCCAATTATGATTAAGGGTAGATCATTGGGGTCAGTGGTTTTTTTGAAAAAACGACTTTGAATTGCGATTTTCCCTAGTGAAAGTCCGGTTTGAATTAATTTATTGAGCATGAATTAGATCATTGTAATAACCCGACTGTATTTTGAACTCCAACTCTTTCCAATCTGCTGGTGTATCGAGGTCAATCATCATCTCCCAAGGTTGGACCATTTTTGCAATTTGCTGCATTTCATGCATCGGTTGTTTCTGCAATGAAATAGAATTAATTACATAAATACTGCCGTTGATTACATAAGCAGGTGGACAATCTTGTCGGCGTGTAAAATTACTATCAATACTTCTATGGATAAAACCATTTTGATTTTCGAGGAAGATATTATAATATGGATTGAAAGGGCTTTCACAAACACTAACTACCATGTCGCATTCTTTCGCCTGATATAAATCCAAGCATGTTTGAACATCTTGTTTTTTTCGGAGCGGTGAAGTAGCTTGTAAAAGTAAAATGGTATCAAAGATCGGCTGATTGTTGGCTTGACATTGAGCATTATAAAAGTGGAGCGCGTGTAATAGCACTTCACGACTTCCGCTGGTATCGGTTGATAAATTTTCAGGTCGAATAAACGGAGGTTCCACGCCTAATTTCGTTGCAATTTCAATGATTTCTGGGGAATCCGAACTAACGCAGATTTGGTCTTTAGGGAAAATATTTAAAGCTGTTTCAATGGAATATTGAATTAAGGGTTTTCCCATTAAAAGTTTATGGTTTTTTCCGGGGATGCCTTTTGAGCCCGATCGAGCAGGAATGATGCAAAGTACTTTCACGAGATTATATTTCGAATAAATGCAATGATTTGATATCTTCTTGTGACTTTTCAAAGTCTTGTATGGACCCAATGTCGTTCCAGTAGCCGAGAATGGGGAAGGATATTATTTTTAGATTATTTTGAATGGACAATTCAATAAAATCTGTGGCATTAAAAAAGGTATTTGCTGGGATATTGCTGGTTAAATGACTATTAAATAGATAGAATCCTGCATTTGCTTGGTAGGTATAAGTGGGTTTTTCTACCAAAGAAATAATCTGATCATTTTTTTCTTCCAAAACGGCGTAAGGCAACGTAACTCGGTGGGGAATGGTAGCAATGCAAATATTTGAATTTGATTGAGTATATTTCAGAAACATTTCTTCTAAATCGATATTCGATAACAAATCAGCGTTGAACAGCAAAATATGATCATTGGATAGTGGCGGCAGCATTGAAAGCGCCCCTATAGTTCCTAAGGGTTGATTTTCTTCAATATAATGTATTTGGCAATTGAACTGACTACCATCCCCAAAAAATTGAAAAATCTGTTCTTTTAGGTATCCAACACAGATAAAAATTTCTTTAATTCCGAATTGGATTAATCGCCGAATGTTGATTTCTAAGATGGGATAGCTGCCTACTCGTAACATGGGTTTGGGAGTATTCATGGTTAATGGTCTAAGTCTTGTGCCTAAGCCACCGGCCATGATAACTGCTGAAACGGGTAAATAGCTTTTTAATTTTTTAAAATTTAATATTTCTAAAAGTTCACCGTTTTCAGTAAGCAAAGGGAGAATATCAACATCTTTCTGTGTCCATTCCCGAATTTGTTGGAGATTGATTTGGTTTTTTACAATATACTTGAATGCTTTGAAAGCAAATTTGCCGCATGTATCAGATACAGATAACCCTTCGAGTAATCCACGTCGGATATCACCATCGGTAATTGTGCCAACAATCCGGTTTTCTTGATTCAATACAAACATAACCCGTGCATGGCCCGCCTTACCCATCATTTTAATGGCTTGTGATAGGGTGGATGATTCAGAAATAGTGTGTTCGGAAATAGTAAACATTATTTGAAGTGATCTAGTGTATGGAATTTTTTACTGATGATGGATTTTGAGTAATATTTATGAATCGAATTTACAATTAATTCTGACGATTTGCCTTGATCGTATGGATTAGAAATTACCGAACCTTTTATTTTTTTTGCACTTTCTATGGCATTTTTAATGGATTCTCTTTCACATGGACAGTGAATGACGGATTCTGCAGAAAGTCGACCTTTTTGTCGGTCGCCAATGTTTACTGTGCCAACTTGAAAGCTTGGTACTTCAATGATGCCGCTTGAAGAATTGCCAATGACTGCGGTTGCAATTTTAATCAAAGAATAGTATTTAAGTTGCCCTAAGTTGGAAACGAATAAGTAATTCGGTTTGTTTTCAATTTGCTTTTCGATAGCTTGATTAATTTCTCGTCCTTGATAATCTGCATTGGCTTTGGTAATGATGATTTTTGCTGTAGGATATGCATTTAGAGCTAGGAAAAGTTCATTGATTTGGGTTTCGATGGTTTGGGAAGTTTGTATGGTTTCAGGATGGTATGTTACCAAGAAAACTTCGTTCGAATCGAGTGAGAATTCCAGTGAATTCTCTAATTCTGTTTTCGAGAGTAAAGGCAGGTTAAATATGCTTTCAATTGCTAAAGCTCCAGATAGAACCACGTGTTTGGGGTCTTCGCCCATTTGAATGATGCGATTGCAATGAACTTGGTTGGATGCAAAGTGAATATGCGACATTTTGGTGATAGAATGCCTCAATGCATCATCAATTGCTCCTTCTGTTATTTCTCCTCCGTGTGCATGAGCTATGGCAATATTCTCTAAAGTTGCAGCCGTGGCTATGGCATGAGTTTCATATCGATCCCCCAAAATGAAAATCAAATCTGGTTTTAATCTTCGGAATAATTTGCAGAATTTTTGAATGGTGATACTGTAAATTTCACCGATGCCATGGTGGTAGTTTTTGCTCATTTCTAAGCACACTTCATGGTCGATTGGGATATTACTTTCGATGATTTCAGTTTTTGTATAGCCAAATTCTTCTTCTAAATGAGTAGCAGTTGCAACCAATTCAAATCGAATGTGATTGTCTTGAATCATGCGTTCGAAGGTGGGTTTTAGTAGCCCAAAGTCAGCTCGAGTAGTTGTAATACCTAATATGTACATGCGAGTTTAAATATCTTCTGTTGTAATTGCTTGTCCTGAATGAACATCTATTTTCAGTGGTTTCCCGATTATATGTGGTAGTTGCATAGGGGATACTCCGGCAAAAGGTCTTAAAATATCTAAATCCGTTTCTTGTAATATATGTCCTTTGGGGAGTGAACGGCTGTAATAAATGCCTTTTCGGGCAATGTTCTTATTTTTTAATTCCGATTCAGTTGGTGATTTTAATCCAGAACCCGAAAGTGCCAATTCGACAGTTCTAATCCCTTTGACTAACTGTTTCAACTCCTGAGGTTCAAGAGAAGCTAAGTGGTCGGGTCCGGGTAAATTTTTGTTCAAGGTGAAGTGTTTTTCAATGACTTTTGCTCCCAATGCTACCGCAGCTATTGAAACTTCAATCCCTTCTGTATGATCGGAATACCCCACATTTACTTGAAATTTTTGTTGTATATCCATCATGGCACCTAAGTTGGCGTCAGTTGGATTGGTAGGATAGTCCGTATTACAGTGAAGTACGGTAATATTTGATTTATTTACCCCATTTTGTATAATCACATTCAGTGCATCTTGAATTTCTTGTATGGTTGACATGCCGGTGGAAAGAATAATGGGTTTTCCAAATTGGGCAATTTTTTTGAGATAGGGCAAATTGGTTATTTCACCACTAGGAATTTTGAATAATTCTAACCCCAAACTATGGAGGAAATCCATACTGTCTAAGTCAAAACCTGTAGAAAGAAATTTCACCCCGCACTGTTGAGCATGGTTCTTTAAAAGGTAGTGATCTTCAACGCTCAACTCCAGTTGTTTAAGCATTTTAAATTGACTGTCGGATTCAGGGTCGTTTAGTTTTTGATACTCTGCTTTTTCAGCAGAAGGAGTTACCAGTTTTTCGGCTTTGAAAGTTTGGAATTTGACAAAATCTACGCCCGCATCAGCTGCAATTTCGATTAATTGTTTGGCTTTGTTTATATCGCCATTGTGGTTTACCCCAGCTTCGGCAATGATGATGGTTTTATAGTTGTTTGCAGTTTGGTTCACCGGTGTTTATTTGATTTAAATTTTTGAGCTTAGATAGTTTTTGTGTTTAAAATGGGCGTGCTAAATTTATTGTTTTTTTGGTTCTAAACCTGTTTGTTTCCTATCCATTTTGCACCATCAGGCATATTTTTAGTTACAACCGAACCTGCTCCAACAATGCAATTAGAACCAATTTTAATGCCAGGAAGAACCGTTGAATTGGCACCAATTAATGTGCTATCACCTATAATTACATTGCCCAACAATACTGTTCCTGGAGCAATATGACTGTGGTTTCCAATTTTGCATTCATGTTCAATGACGGATGAAGTATTGAGAATACAATTGGAACCGATTTTTGAAAACGAATTTATCTGGCAACCTTTCGATACAAAATTGGCTATGCCTATTTCTGCTGTTTTGGAAATGTTCGAAGTAGGATCAATTACATTGATGAATTTTTCTAGAAATTGGGTTAATTCGTTTTTATTGATAATTGATTGTAACTCAGCAGTCGGATTTTCTTTTGACTGGTTGGGAATGAAATGAGTGATGATTTTTTCAAAAGCCCGTTTGCGAATAGAGTTATCGCCAATTCCCATAACAATGCTATGTGAATGGAGATTCAAATTTTCATCTCCCTCAAACCCCATATATTTCAAGTGATAAGGATTCCATTGAACTTCTATTTTATCTAAATATCCCCCAACAGAAAGGTTCATGCTCAATAACGATTCAATTACCACAAATGCGTGTCCTGAATTGCCTGCGATGATGATGTTGTTATTGTTTGTTGACATATGGTTGTAAATAAATGATTTTATTTCAATTGCCTGATTAGATTTGCTACTTTCGGGGAGTTGGGAAATCAGGGTAATTGTTGAGGGTTCGAAGGGATATTCACGATAGTATCAGCCAATAGTTTAGAATGACGTTGATCGTCTGATTGACAATGTTCAAACATAGGTAATTCATTCATTAATCTCCAAATAGGACGAGATTGAATTCCGTTCTTGTTGCTCATTTCTAAAAACTGATCGCGCTCGTTTTTATCTTTTAATTGAATTGCCATGAGCCAATAGTTAGAATGACAATCTTGTGGCTCGGTAACGAATTTTACGCCCAATTTTTGAAATTCCTTGCTATAGTATTCGGCTAATTTTCTTTTTTGCAAAACTCGATTTTCAAGTTGCTCTAGTTGCGCACAAAGCAAAGCAGCGTTGATATTGGGTAAACGATAGTTGAATCCTACTTCATCATGATAATATTCATAGGGATGAGGCACTTTTGCTGTGGTAGTAATGTGTTTTAGGTGATTTCCTAATTCGATTTGATTGGTACAAACCATTCCGCCACCGCCAGCAGTTGCAATTTTGTTGCCGTTAAATGAAAATGCTGACATGCTACCCCAGTTTCCTGTATGCACACCTTTGTATTTGCTACCAAGAGATTCGGCACAGTCTTCAATCAATGAAATGTTATATTCTTTGCAAATGTCAGCAATATGGTCAATCCTACATGGGAAGCCGAATGTATGCATAGGGACACAAGCTGTGATTTTTCTATTGGTTGATTTATTGTATGTGCAGCCATCGTCTCTCATTTCACCGAATTCTTCTAAAAAAGTTTTGAGATTCTTCGGTGATAGTCCAAGCGTATCCAAATCCACATCGATGTACACTGGTAGAGCACCAAGGTAGGAAATGGCATTGGAAGTGGCTACAAACGAAAGAGATTGCGTAATTACCTCTGTATTCGCTGAAACTCCCGATTCTCGAAGTGCAATGTGTAATGCAGCGGTTCCATTTACAACCGCTACTGACTTTTTGATTTGGGTTATTTGGGAAGTTAGTTCTTCCGATTTGTCAACGAAAGCACCAACTGACGATACGAATGTTGATTCAATAGTTTCCGAAACATATTTTTTTTCATTTCCTTCGAATATGGGTGGATGTAAAGGAATAAACTCTTGTGCTGAGAAGAATTGCCTGATTATTTTTTCTATGTCGCTTTGCAAATTCATATAGAGAACACAACAAATATAGTGATGATTGCTGATTCCTTTTTTAGTCTAAACAATGAATCCTTTTAAAACAATGCGGTTAAATTTTGCATTTAATGCAAATCATTGCATTTATGTTTGTCAATTTAGTTTTACTAACCTTTATTTGCATGCAAATTATACTATGCTGAACTTGATTTTATTTGGCCCCCCAGGAGCAGGAAAAGGAACTCAAAGCGAAAAGTTGATTTCTAAATATCATTTGAAACACATTTCAACTGGCGATTTATTACGAGCAGAACGACAGGAAGGTACTGAACTGGGTATCCAGGCAAATGAATATATTTCCAAAGGAGAATTAGTCCCCGATGCTGTGGTGATTGGCATGGTGCGTAATTTTATGCTTTCAAATACCGATGCCCATGGTTTTATTTTTGATGGTTTTCCAAGAACCATCCCACAAGCCGAGGCTCTAGATGCCATGTTGACTGAATTTAATGCACAAATTGATGTAGTTTTGGGTTTGGAAGTGCAAGAAGATGAATTGGTTAAACGTTTATTATTGAGAGGACAAACGAGCGGTAGAGCAGACGATCAAAGTGAAGAAACCATCCGAATTCGCTTCCAAGAATACCAAAACAAAACCTTGCCCATACAAGGTTATTACGATCAAAAATCGAAATATGTTGGTGTTCATGGTATCGGTGAAATCGATGAGATTTTCTCTCATCTTTGCCAAAAAATTGATGCATTGAGCTGATTTAAGAGGCATTGAATTGATTTAACCCTTCAGTCAGTGGCAATATTGTCTAGAATATCAACTTTGCTCTGAGTAGCAACATTATTCAAATAGTAACTTTGCTGAGGATTGTAATTTTACTCATCCCAATTTTATCTTTGAAACAATCCATCAATGACCCCATATAGACTTCCCCAACAAAAAATAGAATGGGTCTTTTTGGATTTGGATAACACTCTTTGGGATTTTGATGCCAACGCAAAAGAAGCGCTGAAAGTACTTTTCGAACGACATCAACTTCATCTGCACACCAATTATCAAGTGCAACAGTTTATTTCTTTATATGAAGATGTAAACAAAGCGTATTGGAGGCGATATGAAAGAGGAGAGGTGAGTAAGGAAGTACTTCGTACTGCACGTTTTACAGATACCTTTGCTTTAATGGGAATAGCCCCGGGTTTGTGGCCAGAAAATGTGTGGCATGAATATTTGGAAATTTGTCCGTTGATGCCACTTTTAACGCCCAATGCTTTGGAAACCTTGTCAAAACTTAGTCAGAAATTCAAACTCGGTATTTTAACTAATGGGTTTGAAGAAACACAGGCAGTGAAGCTAAAAGAGTCTGGAATTATGCCCTACATAGATTTTGTTCAAACTTCAGAATCTGTTAATGATGCAAAGCCCAATAAATCTTTTTTTGAATTGGCTTTAAATCGGGTTAATGTTCATAAAATCAATTGTTTGTATATCGGAGATAATATTCAAACGGATGTGCTAGGTGGTGTGGGTGCAAGTATTTTTACCTATCATTATCGGTATGAGAAAGCAGATTCTGTTAATTGCGAGTGCAATCTATCCGGTTTGAATTTTGAAACTTCTCCTTTTTTCGGGGGATGTGTTGAGAGTCTGCTCGATTGGGCAACACAGCTTGTCGATATGGACTAAATTCTCGATATTTTTTCGTTATTTTTGTAATTATGAAAAAACTATTGTTAGTTATTGCAGCTGCAATTTCATTGAATGCATTTGCGCAAACTTTTGCACCAAAAGAAGGAGATAATGTCGATTTTTATCCTCCCGTTTCTGGATATTTAGATTGTGTTATACATATTGAGAACAAAACCAATTCAACTTTGCATTTGGAATACAAGAAGTTGGTTGTTGACTTTCCTTCAACCTGGAATGCTGCATTTTGCGATAACCGCAATTGCTTTGAAGGATTCGTGGAGCAAGATACTTTTTCTCCCATTCCTGCAGGTGATGATAAAAACAGCATGAAAATTACGGTATATCCAAATGGTAAAGCAGATACCGCATTTATTCAGTACACCATTTGGGATAGAAACAATCCGAGTAACAGCGATACATGGACGTTTAATGTTTATGTACGTTGGGGTGCGGATGTAATTGATAACGGGAATACAACTTCTTCAAAATTGTATCCAAACCCTTGCCAAAATGAATTAACAATAGCTAGTGCGAATGCGTCTATTGATGAAGCATGGGTTATTGATGTAACGGGTAAAAAA
>CAZQFZ010000084.1:0-11174 GCA_964592635.1 uncultured Rhizobium sp. | reverse complement strand
TTGTTTTCATTTTTTTGAATTTCGCTACTGCATTTTCGATGCAGATTTTTGTGCGCATGCCCGATTCCAAAACCATCGTTTTAGATGTGGAAGCGAGTGATGCAATCGAAAATATTAAAGCAAAGATTCAAGATAAAAATGGAATATTGCCACAATTCCAAGTGTTGCGTTTTGCGGGGAAACTACTTGAAGATGGTAGAACCCTTGCAGATTATAATATACAAAAAGAAAGTACGATTCATCTTAATTTCCTGACCTATAAAAAAATATTGAGTTGCAGAAATGATTCACTACCTGCTAAAATTATAGGATTTCAAATATTGCCAGATTCCGATCTGTTTGTCCAAATTGCAAAAGGACATCCGAGTAGTATTGATAGCGTTCAAATTCGCTCCATTTCAGATAATAAGATAAGTGAGCGGGTATGGTTTGTAATGCCCGATACCCTATATATGCATTCCCCAACGCTTGGAAATGATACATTTATCATGGAGGTGTTTGTAAAAGGACTTTCAAGTTATGATTCCTTAGGAAATGCAGATACACTGAGAAGTAATTTCCGTGATACTTTTATTGTATCTTTTTATCCCAACCTTTCAAATACTAGCAAAATATCAAAATCCGAAACATTGGTTTTCCCAAATCCAGCCATGAATTATATTCAACTGGATATTAACTCCTCAGCGGATTCACCCTATTTGATTTTTGACCAAACGGGTAAATTGGTTTCTGAAGGCCATGCAGAAAATCATCGGATTTCGATTGAAATGTTGCACTCGGGAAACTATTGGCTTATTATAAACAAGAAGAATTTTCAATTTTATAAACTTTAATAGAATACCCTCAAAAATTATAATTAACTAGTTTAGCCCAAAACTCCAGAAGTGCAACCCTAATAGTTGCTTTAAAACTGCACTTTCAAATAGTTTGTTATTTGTAAATCTGCGTAATCCTATCCCTAATAGTTGCTTTAAAACTGCACTTTCAAATAGGCTTGAATTCCGTTGATGATGGTGCTCTGTTTGCTATCAGAAGGATTCATGAACATGGCTTCAGTTGTGCGCTTTTGAGCATCTGTATCCTCAAAGAAATCAAAATAATTCTCGCTTTGTAAGCCAAATTTAATTTTGGAAGTTATTGGTAAAGCCAAAATGAATCGTGCATAATACGAGTTGGAATTGATGTTTATCGGATTCTTTGATTTAAGCAAAGTTAAAAAATTCCAATTGGCTTGCAAATAGGAGGAGAAAAAGCCCTTCTCAAATCCGAAACCGGGCGATAATACCCACTTTTCACTAAAATCAGTGTTCAATAACCCCACATTCGTGGAATTATCATAAGCTAGGGTTTGTCGGGCGATTTGATTCATTGAAAGATGAGCAGACAATCCTGTTTTTGATGTTAAGTCGTAAATTCCTCCAAATACTCCTATTTTTTTCCATGCAACCGTAGTTTGATTGCTTACGAAGTTGTTGAGAACGGATTCCTTGTATTTGTCGTATTCATAATCAGAATTTGCCTTATATAGATCACTGATTTTGTCGGTTACTCCAGTTGGAGTTACGTTATTGAATACGTAATTTTTGATTTCAACAGTGGCACCGTATGGATATATTTGATTTTGAGGACCTAAATAAATATCCTGCAAATTAATGGATGCATTTAGATGCAAATTGGTTTGAAATTGAGAAAATGAAATTTTCGACATTCCGGGATTTGGATAGTACAGATTTGGAGTTTGAGTTGCGCTTCCCAAATAAACCGAAGTATTGCTGTTCACCAGATTCAATCCTACAGGGCTCAATTCGATGAATACACCGTAGTTTAAATAGCGGTAAGGTATGTCTATTCTCGATACAATTTCACTACCGAAAACCTTGCGTTTTTGAACGATCGTTACGGATTTGTTTGATTTTGAAATTCCCGCGGAGGGCGAGGGTACGTTACCACCCGTCATCTGGGAATAGCTATTATTACTCAAAGCAACAAAAAATACAGCACTGATTAGGACTACTTTAATTATTTCGGGGGATAAGTTTACAGTTATCCTCCTAAGTGCTGGTTTATGCAAGGATATTTTGGTTGATTTTGAAAACATAGAATGGGAAATTAATGGGTTTGAATGGAAGTAATGAATGTTGCGAATTAGTTGTTGGAATGATTGATTTTACCTGTAAATACATGGTGTTTGGTTTGAACTTTCACGATATACATTCCGTTGGCGCAATCAATTCGAATGGGTTCTTGAACATCAAAAGTTTCTTTGTAAAATACCACAGCACCTTTCATATCTGTTACGGAAATAGAAGCTGCAGTACCCAAATTGGGTAAGTCGATCCAATAGATTCCATTGCCTGGATTGGGATAAATATTCAATTCTGATTTCTTCAATTCTATAGAGCTAGAAACAGTGAATGGTACGCTGAGTGTTCCGCAGAAACTGTTTCTCACTTTGCATTTGTTCATAATGTCTAAACAAACGATGTATGAACCTTCTTTTGCATAGGTGTGTTCAGGATTTTTTTCTATAGATACTTTACCATCCCCCAAAGACCAAGAATAATATTCTCCTAAAGTGCTTTTGGGTGAGAATACGCAAGTCATAGGTGCAATTGGCGTGTAAATTATGCTTGGATTGATGAAAGTTCCGTCTTGAATGGATATGGAATTGGTGATTTGGCAAGCACCATCGTAGGCAGTTACAGTATAAGTTCCTGCCGAACCAACAGTTGTAAAACGGTTGCTGCTACCGGTGTTCCATGCATAGTTGGAAAAACCAGATGTTGCTTGTAGGGTAATTCTATCGGTTGGCTTGCATAAAATTAAACCGTTGTCGGTGGTGATTTGTATTCCTGGATGCTCAATTAAATCGATGGTATTGGTGGATACGCAACCATAATTGGTAGTGGCATTAACCGAATAAGTTCCGGCACTGAATGCATATATAGTGGAGTTGCTTTGTCCGGTATTCCAATAGTATGTGGAGAATCCTGAGGAAGCTTGTAATGAAGTGCCGTTTAAGCAGCCATAAGGACTCGAAGAGCTAATATTAACAGGGGGTTGTGGACGAATGGAGATGTATCTTGAAGTTGAATCGGCACAGATATTGGTGCCCGTAACTTTCAATTTAATGGTATATCCACCGTCGGTTGTATATTTTTTAATTGGATTAACCGAGGTAGATTTGGTTCCATCTGCAAAATCCCAAGAGTATGATAAATTACCGGTTCCACCAACAATAGTACTAGAAGAAGCAGAAGGTTTGAAATCTTCGTTTAAGCAGAAAGGAGAAGGTGGTAAAGTGATGAGCGCACTTGCTTTCGGACGAACGACTACTTTAGTTTGAGATTGTGCATAAGTACAACCATTACCAGCAGTAACATCCATTTTTACAGTGTAGGTACCTGCATCATTGTACGATTTATATACTGGGTTTAAGTTGTAGGAGTTGGCGGTATTCCCATCACCATAATCCCATTTGTATGAATTGGAAGTAGATAAATTTAATACACTTACTTGTACTGGATAATGATATGCACTGAATGTTGGTGTGGTATTCCTATAAGCATATACTTGAACGTTGAAAGAGCTTGTGGCTTTGTGGAATAAAGAAACTGTATCGGTATTATACACTGTACGTGAAGTGCTTCCAACTGTTAAGGTTAATTGTGCCATTTTTTCGCCAGTTGCAATAAATATTGGCACTATTTCACCGGTTTCCACCACGTATCTTGCATCATTTCCAGCGTAGGGCACAATGGCTTGAATTTGGTTGTTTGTGTTGTTAACATCGGCGGGGTTGTACATTGGGTAGAATATGTCTTGATCTCCTAAACCTGCACCTTTTATGGAACCAGAGGCATTGTGGAATACAAATGCTAATTTTCTGCCGACTTCACCATCAACGAAAGGTTGTGTTTTACCGTAGAAGGCTTTGATTGGGAGGGTTATTTTCCATAGTCCTCCACCCAATGAGGTCATTTTGTATTGAGCTTCAGCTGTTGTAAAGTTACCTCTAACGTGTTTCCAATCCACATCGGTTTCGCTGAGGTTGGTAATCATGCCCGTGTAAATGTACACGGATGTGGCGCTCTTTAACTTTGCATTACCGAAGTTTGCATTATATACAATGGTAACAGTATCGTTTAAGTCAGGAAGAGCTGGGTACATTGAAACCGGTGATAGCTTAGAAAAACGGTTGTTATTGCTGCTGGTATTGAATTGCGGATTGAATCCAAAAAACGTATTTCCATAGCACTGAATGGAATCGTAAGTGCGTTGAATTTTTGGAGCTGTTCCGTTAACAACGGTAATGTCGATAGTATCGCGCGTGGTACAATTCCCACCAATGCTTGAAGTTAAAATATACTTAGTATTTGCGGTAGGATAAAGCAATGCCCTACCGTAGGAAGTTGCTGTTATGTTTGTAGTTGGCGACCAACTGTAAGTTGGAAGGGAAGATCCCAAAGCATTATGAGCGATTTCAACACCGTATGAACCACCGCATGTAATACTCGCGGTTTTTGGCATGGTTACGTTAAATACCTGTTGTTTTAGTGTGTAGGATAAAGTGTCGAAACAGTTTATAGTAGAATACCGAACAATCATGTTATAAGTACCAGCTTGGTTCACAGTTACAGTTTGTCCGCTTCCTAGATTTGACCAATTTGCGTTTCTCCAAGAAAAAGAATTGGCAGATTGTTTGTAATTGAATGTGAGTACGGTAGATTGTCCTGATTGACAGAAGAAGCTATTTTGGGTAATGTTGGCAGTAGTATCGAGCACATATCGTTTCACTTGGAAGGAATCTGTGAATTTGCATCCTAAGCTTGTGGTAGTAGTTACTTTGTAGGTAGCAGCGTTTTTAACGGTAATTGAGGAAGTGGTAGCAGCGGTACTCCAAGCGTAGGAGCTGCCTGTTTTTGATGCTGTTAGTGTTACGGATGCAAACGGGCAGGCATTTACTGTGTTTTTGGGTGCAATTAGTTCAGCACCATCTTGGAATTTAGCGATAAATGCTTCTTCAGACCCTTTAATAGTGTTGCTAGCACTATATCCGAATGAAATACCATTGGAGGAGTATGTGTAACCGGCCACATAGATTGCACCTGAAGCATCCGATACGATAGATTGAGGAGTTTCATTTGAATTACCTCCGTAATAAGTGGCCCATTGAAAGGATCCAGCAGACGAAAAACGGAATAGGCATAAATCGGTACTTCCACCAAAAGTATTTTGATGTGCCCCAGTTGTTCCAAATCCTGAGTTTTGGGTGTAAACTGCTACGTATATTCGATTGGAAGCATCAGAAGTAACAGCATAAGATTTATCCGGGTAAACTCCCCCAATAAAGGTGGACCAACTACGGGTTCCTGTAGAAGCGTTTAATTTCAATAAAAATCCATCCGATAAACCATTGTTGCCATAACCCGTTGTTTGATAGGAAGAGGCGCTAGCAATATCGGAAACGGATAAGGTTTCCCCAACTACCAAAATGCTGCCGTCGGCTGAGCAATGTATGGCATTTCCGATATCATGATTTGATCCCCCGAAATATGTGCCCCAAGTTCGAGCACCTGCTGTGGTGAATCGCATGACAAAGCATTCTTGATTGCCTTTTATAGCAGTTTGATGGGTGCCTGTAGTGCTGATGTTGTTGTTAGAATAGGTGGAACCTGTAATGTAAATTTCACTATTAGAACCGGAGGTAATTGCTTTTACCTCATCCAAACTACTTCCGCCTATATAAGTGGACCACTGAATACTGCCCGAACTGTTGAATTTGGATAAAAAGCCATCATTATAACCAGAGTTAGCAGTACCCGTTCCATTGATGCTACTTTGAAAACTACTGGAAGTGCTAATTCCTGATGCCGAATATGTGTATCCGCCGATTATAAAATTGCCGTTTTTGTCTATGGCTGCGCCTTGTATTGCGTCATCACTTGCACCACCAAAGTAACTTCCCCAATTTCTCGATCCAGAAGAACTAAATTGGACTAAAAAACCATCACTGGAACCAGCAATACTAGGTTGATAGGCATTGGATGTGCCCATATTGGTGGAAGAAGTCGTATAACCTACTATGTAAATTAGATTCGATGATTTATCCACTACACAATCATAAGTAATTTCAGTGCCATTGCCACCAACATAGGTACACCAAAGCAGGTCGGCACTGCTGTTGAATTTGGCTAAGAATGCATCGGGTGTGGTACTCAGTGTGGTTTGATGTGCTCCTGTAGTGGCCATGTTTGAGGAATAAGTCATGCCTGCCAAGTAGATATTCCCCGAATTGTCTAAGTCAATGTGAATATTATAATCAGTGGAGGTTCCCCCAAAATATCGAGCCCATTTAACACATGGATCAATAATTAAAGGTTGGGTTGGGTCGATTTCAGCATTCAGTTTAAATCTTATGGTGTTTTGATTCAATACAAATTCGGTAGAAATTTCTTTGCTGCCTTGAAAACTTACGGGCTTTTCTTCGATAATCTCACCCAAAGGAGTGCTGATTTTGAGGTTGCCATTGGGTAAAATAGTCATGTCAGAAGCGCCTTTGAATTCTATTTGTAAGGAATTCAGCGATACATGATTTTGAGTAATTTCAAAATCGTATTTTACCTTACCTTCTTGTATATAAATAATCCAATCGATTCCGGGATACACATCGTGCATTCGGATTTTTTGGTAACCACGAACTTGAGCGAATTCATTATTTCCAAAGTAGTGGTTGTAATAGACGCTCCCGGGATTTTCTTTTGTTATTTTTTTAGGGGAAGAGCTATTTAATAATGCCACATCAACACGGTACGCCGTTGTTTTAATTTCTGCATTTTTTAACTTCTTTGAGGGATCAAAATCCGAAAAAGCATCGGTATTATTACTTCCCATTTCTTTGGTGGCCGTAAGTGTATTGTTGGATAAAGGGTTAGTTACAACAGGTTGTATTTTATTGATTTCATCCGTTACTTTCTCGTTTTTGAGGAAATAATAATGCAATCCTTTTTTAGAAATGGCCACTCTATAACCGTTGGCATCGCATTGAAATAGTATGGGATTGGTTTCACCGGGAGCGTTGAATTGTCCCTTGTTTTCAATAAACAAATTGGATTCGTCAAGTTGAGAGTTTATTTTTTCTTTTTGCTTTTCCGAAATGGGATTAATATTGGGATCCGTATTGGTAGAATTAGCAATTTTTTGAAAAGGACTTAATGGATTATGGATGTTTTTTGAAGCACTTGGTGAAGCTTGGTTTTTATTATTTTTTGGGGATGCAATTACTGCATTGAATCCTAAAATAAAAGCAAGAAGTGGCAACAAACGGTTGAAACAGACTTTAGATTTTTCAAACTGCTTTAAAATTTGTGTTGGAAAAGTTTGAATGGATAAGTATGATTTCATAATTGATTTTTTCGTTAACAAATCTATTTCTTATAACATGGTTAATGCTACCAAAAAATGGGTATTTTGATTTCAATTGTATTGTGAATTGTACAATTGTTTAATGTGGTTATTTTGTTAATTGTAGTTTGGAGTTTGAATCCGATTATGCAATTAATTAAGTTTGATTATGGCGAGAAAAACAAAGAATCAAAATCTGGAGTTGCGAAAGCTATTTGTTTTAGATACATCCGTGATTTTATACGATCATCAGGCTGTTCTCAATTTTCAAGAACACCATGTGGCGATACCCATAACAGTTTTAGAAGAATTAGATAATTTAAAAAAGGTAATGATACAATAAACTATGAAGCGCGTCAATTTATTCGTTTTATAGACGGATTGTCGGAGGGCAATTCCTTGGCCGATTGGATTATTCTAGATAAAAAAAGGGAAGCGAAATTCAAAGTGATAATGGATATTCATGGAAGCTCGGAACAGGATGCTTCACGGTTATTTGGGGATAGAAAAGCAGACCATTTAATATTAAATGCAGCTTTGAAAATGCAGGAATTACATCCCCAGAGAAAAGTGATACTAGTAACCAAAGATATGAACTTGAGATTGAAAGCCAGGGCGTTAAACGTGCTTTCTGAAGATTATGAGACAGGGAAGATCAAAGATGTGGAAGCTTTGTATAAGGGAATTTCCCGGATGGAAATGGAAAGTTCAGAAATTATCGACGAGTTGCACAAGAATGGAAAAGTGCATTATTCCGAACTTGTAAATATAAAGCCCCAATCACACCATTATTTTATCCTAAGAAATCACAAGAGTTCTATTTTAGCTTATTTTAATCCCGTTTCAGAGCATATTGAACGAGTTGAGAAGAAAGTAGTTTATGGAATCAAACCGAAAAATGCTGAACAGGCGTTTGCTATACATGCTTTGCTTAATCCAGAAGTAAAACTAGTTACTATACAAGGTGTAGCAGGAACAGGAAAAACACTGATTGCATTGGCTTCTGCTTTGGAACAAAATTGTATTCGCATGTTACACTTGAAAAAGGTGAACGAAGTGAATTAGCTAATTTAGCCAATGAACTATTGTAAATTTTGAATTACAGTTTCAAAGATTTTCTACGGAATGAATGTTTTGGATAAATAGTGATTACACAAATTTTATTTTTTGCGCATTACATCATTGTTTTTTTTCATCACAATTAAGAAATGAAATGGTATTGAATTGTTGATTTGGTTATAATAATCACTAAATGTTGAACATATAGTTTCGTAAAACTTTATGAAAAAATGTGTAGCTATATTGTATGCCGATAGTCGATTCACCCCTTGGAAAGAGAATATCGATTTTTCTACCTTAAAAACATATTACGATGCACTTTCCGGTGAGTATGAAGTAACTTTGGTTCACATCACTGAACCCAATTCGGAGTTAGCAGAATTTTTGAAAGAGTTTGACTTTGTATTTAATCTCTGTTATGGATTTGGGAATTACAATCAAGCAGAAGTGGCATTTTGGTTAGATGTTCATGAGGTGAATCATTTAACTACTTCCGGTAAAATTCAAGAGATTGCACAAGATAAATTGTTGGTTGAAGATTTTTGCATCGAACAAAATATACCCGTAGCGCGTTCGATTCGACATGTTTCTAAGTTAGATTTAAATGCCAAATTTATAATTACCAAACCTAGATATGGCGGTTGTCATAGAGGAATTACCATCCTCGATAATACGAATGAAAATCAGAAAATTATTATGGATTCGATTTTAAATAAAGATTATCTGGTTCAGGAGTATATTGAAGGTCGTGAGTTCTCCGTTGCAGTAATTCCCGATGATTCAGGAAACTATACAGCGTTGAATCCTGCTGAATTTTCTCCAGTGCCACAAAGAAATATTTACGTTGCAGGAAATTCATTCGGATATACGGAGCGAAATTTGGATACTGATTTGGATTTGAGTACAGTAAAGTACATGAAGCAAATATCTGTTCAATTGCATAATATGCTGGGATTGAAATATATGTCGAGGATTGATTTCCGGGTTAAGGCGGGCGTGCCTTATGTTTTGGATGTAAATTCTATGCCGAACATGCACCCAGAAAAAAGCTTACTGCCAGCAATTTTAGAACACGATGGAATTACCTTAAAACAATTATTGCAACGTAAGATACAATTGAATCTTGAAGAACAGCTTGTTGATGAGAGTTTTTATGATCGTTTGTTAACCGGAATCATTGAGTAAGAATATCCATGGAAGTAATTTTATCAGTACTTGGAGGACTTATTTTATTCTTGTTTGCGGTTAATAACTTATCTCAAGTTATTACTGGAATTGCCGGTGAGAATACCCAGAAATGGTTGTTGAAATTTACCAGAAATACAATAAGTGCCGTTTTAACGGGTGCCATTGTTACTACCGTTTTGGATTCCTCTTCTGCGGTCATTATCATAACCATTGTTTTAGTTAATAGTGGTTTAATGTCGTTTCGACAGGCCATGGGAATAGTTTTAGGTGCCAATATTGGTACTACCGTAAGTAGCCAAATAATTGCTATGGATATTGGTAAGTTTTCTCCAATTTTCTTGGTTATTGGATTTGTTTTATTGATGGTTTCAAAAACAGAAAAATTAACGGGTTTGGGTAAAGTAATAGTTTACTTCGGAATGTTATTTTTTGGTTTGTATACCATGGAACGCGCGGTTGAACCACTCCGATCTGAGACATACTTTTTGGAGTTAATGACCCGTTTGAATAATCAATACTTGGGAATAGGTGCAGGTGCTTTAATTACGTTAGTTATACAAAGTTCATCAGCGGCAGTGGGCATGACCATAGTTCTTGCAAAAAAAGGTTTATTGACCTCAAAAGCTGGAATCGCGATAATGATGGGGTCTGAATTAGGAACGTGTGCAGATACTTTATTGGCAACCGTTGGAAGTACTGTTAATGCAAAGAAAACGGGCTATTTTCATTTGATTTTTAATGTGTTATCGATTTTTATCGGGATGATTCTATTCGTTCCATTTCATCAATTTGTGGAATGGGTTTCTTCCACAAAACATGTGGAAACCGTTGTGGCAAATGCGCACATGTTGTTTAATGCACTGGGTGTAACCATTTTTGTATGGTTTACACCACTGTTTGAAAAGTTACTCAATATATGGGTGAAATAAACGGATATTAATTTTCTAAACGAGTATTCATTACAATTCTCAAGTTTAAAAACTCAGGATATCACCGAATTGTCATTTTATTAACTGAAGTGATGAAAATTTTGAGTTCTGTGAAGTATTTGAAGAGTAATTATTTTGTGAATGTATGATTTTAGTTTGCAAATGGAAGTTTATTGTTTGAAACAGTGGATCTAAGGTTATTTTTGAAAACACTAATATGAAAAAACTATCCCTTTTATTTTCGCTAGCTCTATTTGTAAGCCTTAGCGGACAAAACATTAAGGATGAAAAAGTGCAGTATCAATATGTGAAATTGCCAAGTAATCCTGTATCACCAAAGCCTGCAAATTATACTTCGATGCTCGTATCTACAGCAGATGCTGAGAACGCTCGTTTATTGGCCAATTTTGAAGCTGAGAAAATTCAGGCAGAGAATGATTATCAGCGCGAATTATCTGAATACGATAAACGGGTAAAAGCAGCAGAAGATCAGTATGCAAAAGATATGGAAGCATATAACGCTAAGTCAACAGCTACTAAAATTGTTGAGCGTCAATTGTTGAATGAGAATACTAAACCGGTGAAGCAATACGT